>NZ_JADBQL010000015.1:33280-66748 GCF_014895905.1 Enterobacter cloacae complex sp. P15RS
CCAACTGAGCTATTCCCGCAACTCTGTACTGCTTTTGTTGCTGTCGTAACGTGTAATTCTCTGTCGTTACGGGAGGCGCATTATACGAGAAATCCGTTTAGCTGCAACCCCCCTCAAAGCGATTTTTTTGAAATTCAGTTCAAGTGCTTATTAAATCGGCAAGCTGAACAATTTAACGACAAAATACAGGCCGCGCAACGCGCCGGATCGCAAAATCAGAGCTTAATAAAGTTTTCGCGATAGTACGCCAGCTCCGCAACAGACTCGCGGATGTCATCCATCGCCTGGTGCGTCCCCTGCTTTGTGAAGCCGTCGAGAATTTCCGGTTTCCAGCGACGGGCCAGCTCTTTCAGGGTGCTTACATCCAGATAGCGGTAGTGGAAGTAGGACTCCAGCTCCGGCATGTACTTAAACAGGAAACGACGATCCTGACCAATGCTGTTGCCACAGATAGGCGATTTTCCTGCCGGCACCCACTGCTTCAGAAACTCAAGCGTCGCCAGCTCCGCTTCGCGGTCGCCCAGGGTGCTGGCCTTCACGCGTTCCACCAGCCCGCTGCCGGTATGGGTACGCACGTTCCACTCATCCATCAGCGCAAGCTGATCGTCGGACTGGTGCACGGCAATCGTTGGGCCTTCCGCCAGAATATTGAGGTTGGCATCGGTGACCAGTGTGGCGATCTCAATAATGCGATCGCGCTCGGGATCCAGGCCGGTCATCTCCAGATCGATCCAAATCAGGTTGTTTTCGTCCGCGCTCATGTTATTTTCCACCCTTCTCGCTTAACCGGCAGTAGCAGGTTAACTAGTATTAATTAGAGTGTATCATAGAGGTTTTGCCCGCTATGGGCGACCAGGAGCCAGCGCGATTGAGTAAAAATAAACTCTCCAAAGGGCAGCAGCGCCGCGTGAATGCAAATCACCAGCGCCGTCTTAAAACCACTACGGAGAAGCCCGATTACGACGACAACCTGTTTGGCGAAGCGACAGAAGGCGTTGTGATCAGCCGCTTCGGCATGCACGCCGATGTCGAATCCGCCGACGGGGATATCCACCGTTGCAATATCCGTCGCACCATCCGTTCACTGGTGACCGGGGACCGCGTGGTCTGGCGTCCGGGCAAGGAGGCGGCGGAAGGGGTAACGGTTAAAGGTATCGTTGAAGCCGTGCATGAACGCACGTCGGTCCTTACCCGCCCTGATTTCTATGACGGCGTGAAGCCCATTGCCGCCAACATTAACCAGATCGTGATCGTTTCGGCGATTTTACCCGAACTTTCTCTCAATATTATCGACCGTTATCTGGTGGCCTGCGAAACGCTACAGGTTGAGCCGCTCATCGTGCTGAATAAAATCGATCTGCTGGATGAGGAGGCCATGGCCTTTGTGAATGAGCAGATGGATATCTACCGCAACATTGGCTATCGCGTTTTGATGGTTTCCAGCCGCACCAAAGACGGCCTGAAGCCGCTGGAAGATGCGCTGACCGACCGCATCAGCATCTTTGCAGGGCAGTCCGGCGTGGGTAAATCCAGCCTGCTTAACAATCTGCTCGGCCTTCAGCAGGAGATCCTGACCAACGATGTGTCGGACGTCTCCGGGCTGGGCCAGCACACCACCACCGCCTCACGTCTCTATCACTTCCCACACGGCGGCGATGTGATTGACTCCCCGGGCGTGCGCGAATTTGGTCTTTGGCACCTTGAACCGGAACAAATCTTTAACGGATTTGTCGAATTCCATGACTATTTAGGCGCTTGCAAATACCGCGACTGTAAACATGACAACGATCCGGGCTGTGCCATCCGTGAAGCGGTGGAGAACGGTGAAATTGCGGAAACCCGTTTCGAAAATTATCACCGCATTCTCGAAAGCATGGATCAGGTAAAAACGCGTAAAAACTTTTCTGATTCTGATAACTGACAACTAAGCTAAGCGTCGCTAAAATCGTCCCCTTTTTTCAGGTTCCGGCAGCGCGCTGCCGGATCAGGAACGACAAAACAATGGCCTGGAGGCTACCTTGTTAAACTCATTTAAACTTTCGCTTCAATACATTCTGCCTAAACTGTGGCTCACTCGCCTGGCGGGCTGGGGCGCGAGCAAACGAGCGGGCTGGCTGACCAAACTGGTCATCGACCTGTTCGTGAAATACTACAAGGTCGACATGAAAGAAGCGCAGAAGCCGGATACGGCAAGCTACCGCACCTTCAACGAATTTTTTGTGCGTCCGCTGCGCGACGAAGTGCGTCCGCTGAATACCGACCCGAACGTGCTGGTGATGCCTGCTGACGGCGTGATCAGCCAGCTGGGTAAAATTGAAGACGACAAAATTTTGCAGGCGAAAGGCCATAACTACAGCCTGGAAGCGCTGCTGGCCGGTAACTACCTGATGGCGGATCTGTTCCGCAACGGTACGTTCGCCACCACCTATCTCTCCCCGCGCGACTATCACCGCGTTCATATGCCGTGTAACGGTATCCTGCGCGAGATGATCTACGTGCCGGGCGATCTGTTCTCCGTAAACCACCTGACGGCGCAAAACGTCCCGAATCTGTTTGCCCGCAACGAGCGCGTCATCTGCCTGTTTGATACTGAATTTGGCCCAATGGCGCAGATTCTGGTGGGTGCGACCATCGTAGGCAGCATCGAAACCGTCTGGGCGGGCACCATTACGCCGCCGCGCGAAGGCGTGATCAAGCGCTGGACCTGGCCTGCCGGCGAAGAAGAAGGTTCTGTGGCCCTGCTGAAAGGTCAGGAGATGGGCCGCTTCAAGCTGGGCTCAACGGTAATCAACCTGTTCGCACCGGGCAAAGTTAACCTGGTCGAGGAGCTGAAAAGCCTGTCCGTGACCAAACTTGGCCAGCCTCTGGCCGTATCGACTGAAATCTTTGCAACGCCAGACGTTGCGCCAGCCCCGTTGCCGGAAGAAGAGATTAAGGCCGAGCACGACGCCAGCCCGCTGGTTGACGACAAAAAAGACGAAGGCTAACAACAGAAGGATCGCTGACGTGCGCCCGATTATCGTATTACTGATGGCCTGGTGCCTCAGCATGGGGGCGTACGCAGCGACGGCCCCCGACGCCAAACAGATAACCCAGGAGCTGGAGCAGGCAAAAGCGGCGAAACCCGCTCAGCCGGAGGCCGTTGAGTCGCTCCAGTCTGCACTGAACGCGCTTGAGGAGCGGAAAGGCTCCCTTGAGCGCGCGCAGCAGTATCAGCAGGTTATCGACAACTTCCCCAAACTCTCTCAGACCCTGCGCTCGCAGTTAAACAACCTGCGCGATGAACCGCGCCAGGTACCCGCGGGGATGACGTCCGAGGCGCTGAATCAGGAGATCCTGCAAGTCAGCAGCCAGCTTCTGGAAAAGAGCCGCCTGGCTCAGCAGGAGCAGGAGCGGGCGCGTGAAATTGCCGACTCCCTCAGCCAGCTTCCACAGCAGCAAACCGACGCCCGCCGTCAGTTAAATGAGGTAGAACGCCGCATCGGGACGCAGACGGGCAACACGCCGCAGAATCAGGCGCAAAATCTTGGGCTACAGGCTGAATCCGCCAGACTGAAAGCGCTGGTCGATGAACTGGAGCTGGCACAGCTTTCTGCCAACAACCGCCAGGAGCTGTCGCGGATGCGTTCCGAGCTGGCGCAGAAGCAGAGCGAACAGCTTGATGCGTATCTCCAGGCGCTGAGAAATCAGCTCAACAACCAGCGTCAGCGTGAAGCTGAACGTGCGCTGGAAAGCACCGAGTTATTGGCCGAAAACAGCGATAACCTGCCTGAAGGCATCGTCGCCCAGTTTAAGGTTAACCGCGAACTTTCTGCGGCGCTGAATCAGCAGGCGCAGCGTATGGATTTGGTCGCGTCGCAGCAGCGCCAGGCCACCAATCAAACCCTTCAGGTGCGTCAGGCGCTCAACACGCTGCGCGAACAGTCCCAGTGGCTTGGCTCGTCTAACCTGTTGGGCGAAGCGTTACGTGCGCAGGTCGCGCGTCTGCCGGAGATGCCAAAACCGCAGCAGCTCGATACTGAGATGGCGCAGCTGCGCGTTCAGCGTCTTCACTATGAAGACCTCCTCAACAAGCAGCCGCAAATCCGCCAGATCCGTCAGGCTGACGGACAGCCGCTTACCGGCGAGCAGAGTCGTATTCTGGAAGCGCAGCTGCGCACCCAGCGCGAGCTGCTGAACTCCCTGTTACAGGGTGGCGATACGCTGATCCTTGAGCTGACCAAGCTGAAAGTATCAAACAGCCAGCTGGAGGATGCGCTGAAGGAGGTCAACGAGGCCACGCACCGTTATCTCTTCTGGACATCCGACGTGCGGCCGATGACCTTCGCCTGGCCGATTGAAATTGTGCAGGATCTGCGCCGCCTTATTTCGCTGGATACCTTCAGCCAGCTTGGCCTTGCCAGCGTGATGATGATAACCAGTAAGGAGACCATCTTCCCGCTGCTGGGAGCGCTGATTCTGGTGGGCTTCAGTATTTATTCCCGTCGCCACTTTACCCGTTTCCTCGAGCGCTCCAGCGCCCGTGTGGGAAAAGTGACCCAGGATCACTTCTGGCTGACGCTGCGCACGGTGTTCTGGTCAATTCTGGTCGCGTCCCCGCTGCCGGTGCTGTGGATGACACTCGGATACGGCCTGCGTGAAGCCTGGCCTTATCCCCTTGCCGTCGCGATTGGCGACGGCGTAACCGCCACCGTCCCGCTGCTGTGGGTCGTGATGATTTGCGCCACGTTCGCGCGGCCAAACGGTCTGTTCATCGCTCACTTTGGCTGGCCGCGTAATCGCGTTGCGCGGGCGATGCGTTATTACCTGATGAGTATCGGGCTGATTGTGCCGCTGATTATGGCGTTGATCATGTTCGATAATCTCAATGATCGGGAATTCTCCGGCTCGCTGGGACGTCTGTGCTTTATGCTGATCTGCGGGGCACTGGCGGTGGTAACGCTCAGCCTGAAGCGCGCCGGGATCCCGCTCTATCTCGATAAGAGCGGCAGTGGCGATAACATGTTTAACCGTCTGCTGTGGAACCTGCTGCTCAGCGCGCCGCTGGCGGCAATGCTGGCGGCAGCTGTCGGCTACCTCGCTACGTCGCAGGCGCTGCTGGCGCGACTGGAAACGTCGGTGGCTATCTGGTTCCTGCTGCTGGTGGTTTACCACGTTATTCGCCGCGGCATGCTGATCCAGCGTCGTCGTCTGGCGTTTGACCGCGCCAAACATCGACGCGCAGAAATTCTGGCCCAGCGTGCGCGCGGCGAAGAAGAGCCGAACCACGTCAACAGCACGGAAGGGGCAGCGGAAGCAGACGACGTTGAACTGGATCTGGATGCTATCAGTACCCAGTCCCTGCGGCTGGTGCGCTCAATTCTGATGCTGGTTGCCCTGCTGTCGGTGATTTTCCTGTGGTCGGAAATTCACTCCGCGTTTGGCTTCCTGGAGAACATTTCGTTGTGGGACGTGACGTCCACGGTGCAGGGAGTCGAAAGCCTGGAGCCCATCACATTAGGGGCCGTGCTGATTGCGATTCTGGTGCTGATCATCACCACGCAGCTGATACGTAACTTCCCTGCTCTGCTGGAGCTGGCGCTGTTGCAGCATCTGGATTTAACCCCCGGCACGGGCTATGCGATCACCACTATCACCAAGTATTTAATCATGCTGTTTGGTGGGCTGGTGGGCTTCTCGATGATTGGTATCGAATGGTCAAAACTGCAATGGCTGGTTGCCGCCCTGACCGTAGGCCTGGGCTTTGGTTTACAGGAAATCTTCGCCAACTTCGTGTCTGGTCTGATCATTCTGTTTGAAAAACCGATCCGAATTGGCGATACGGTGACCATCCGCGATCTGACCGGCAGCGTCACCCGAATCAACACCCGCGCTACCACCATCAGCGACTGGGACCGTAAAGAGATCATCGTCCCGAACAAAGCGTTTATCACCGAGCAGTTTATCAACTGGTCGCTGTCTGACTCCGTCACGCGTGTGGTGCTGACCGTACCGGCCCCGTCGGATGCCAACAGCGAAGAGGTAACGCAGATCCTGTATACGGCTGCGGAACGTTGTTCGCTGGTGATCGATAACCCACCGCCGGAAGTCTTCCTGGTTGATTTGCAGCAGGGGATCCAGATTTTCGAGCTGCGTATTTACGCCGCCGAGATGGGCCACCGTATGCCGCTGCGCCATGAGATCCACCAGCTGATTCTGGCTGGTTTCCGCGAGCACGGGATCGATATGCCGTTCCCACCGTTCCAGATGCGTCTGGAAACGCTGGACGGACGTAAGACGGGAAGAACCTTGACGTCAGCGGCGCGTTCGCGCCCGGCGGGAAGCTTGTAATCTCTTTTCCCCTCCCTGTCGGGAGGGGTTTTTCATCCGCTATGCCACTTCCGCCACGCAGATCGTCATGCGACGGCGGTAGTTTTCATAAATCCCCATTGCCAGCATTGAGAAGAAAATCGGTCCGCCAACCATCCACAGCGTGCTGTTCCAGTCATTTGCCTCAACCACGGGCTGAATGACGGTAAAAATGTTGGCGAACGCGACGACCAGCACCACAACGGTGGTCGCCACCAGCGTCGCCGCGCGGGTTTTGAAGATCACAAACGGACGCTCCAGATCCTGCTTCGCCTTAAAGAACGGAAACGCCAAGGCCAGGAAAAGGTACGGAAGCGTCATTGACACGTTCGCCATCAGGGTCAGCTTGTTATAGAAGGCCGACGCGGTATCGCCGC
Organism: Enterobacter cloacae complex sp. P15RS; assembly: GCF_014895905.1. Classification (NCBI taxonomy): domain Bacteria; kingdom Pseudomonadati; phylum Pseudomonadota; class Gammaproteobacteria; order Enterobacterales; family Enterobacteriaceae; genus Enterobacter; species Enterobacter cloacae complex sp. P15RS. The sequence continues at coordinate 40,006 of NZ_JADBQL010000015.1, forward strand.
CAAAGGACACCAGCAGAATGAATACGCACACCAGGAGGCACTGCATCCACATGGCGTTAGCAGGCATACCGGCAGCATTAAGCTGGGTCATCCGTGCGGGCCACAGCGCCTTTGGCGTGCCCTGAATAATCGCTTTCAGCGGCGAGTAGATGAGCGTGAAGAACGCGCCGGTATAGGCGAGGAACATCGACAGGCCGGTAATGCGCGCAAACCAGATCCCCAGGGTAGCCGATCCTTCCGGCGTCAGGTGCATGGCGTTACCGAGCGTCATCCCCAGGCTTTTCATCAGCACGTAGGTGATGTTCCCGAGGTTGGTGGTGTTATTGCTCAACACCTGCTGCCAGTTGGTGCTGACGCCCCAGAGGAAAATCGCCAGTGAGTAGCCAATGGAAATGACGATAGCGGCAAAAATAATGCCTTTGGCGAAGTTCTTTTCCGGGTTTTCGGTTTTGTCGACCAGCCCGCCTACGGCTTCAATACCGCCGTAAGCAAAGATGGCAAACACCACGAACGAGAGCATGGCCAGCCCGGACTGATACCCCGGATTAGGCGATGAAACAAAGTTGACTTCCTGGGCGAAATGCCCGCCGTTCAGGCACAGAATGGCGATACTGGCCAGCAGCAGCACCAGATTCAGACACATCACGGAAATACCGCCAACCGCGGTGATACGGGCTATTTTGTTGATGCCTTTGGAGGCCACCAGCGTGACCACCACCATCCAGCACACCGCCAGAATACCCACCACCTGCGTGGAGCTCAGCCCCGCCAGGGACCAGACCTGCGTTTTGTCCGCACCGAAGAGAAACGTCGAGAACGGCACCCAGACCTTGGCTGCCGTGCTGACCATCCAGACCACGTAGGATGAAAACCACATGAAGGTACCGATAAACGCATAGCGTGGACCGACGCTGTTGTTCATCCACGAATAGATGCCGCCCTCTTCTTTCCGGTAAGCCGAGCCCATCTCCGCCATCATCAGCGCAAACGGGATAAAGAAGAACAGAGCGGAAACGATATAAAACGGCGTTGCGCTGTAGCCCATCAGATAAAAAGCGGACGGGCTATTGGCAAAGCCAAAGACTGACGTAAAAATCATCAGGATGAGCCCGGTAAGGGTCATTTTTTTGAGTGAGTGGGACATATAACCATCCGAAACGGAATTAAACTGCGCGGATGGTAGCAGATGACCAGACAAATATTGTGGCTATACGAGTCAAATTAAGAAAAAGACCCGCGTATAGAGAAAATAACAGTTTTTAATATGGCAAGTTAAATGACCGGGTAAGCGACAGCGCCACCCGGCAACTCTTTAAGCGCGATCGACCGTAAAGGCGATCACGTCGCCCAGCTGTTCCGCGCCCAGCGCCAGCATCACCAGTCGATCCACGCCCAGCGCCACGCCGGAGCAGTCCGGCAAACCGGCCTTAAGCGCTTCCAGCAGGTTGGTGTCAATCGGCTGCTGCGGCAGACCGCGCGCGTTGCGCTTGCGGTTATCCTGCTCGAAACGCTGCTGCTGTTCGCGCGCGTCGGTCAGCTCGTGGAAACCGTTCGCCAGCTCAATGCCTTTAAAGTACACCTCAAAACGCTCCGCCACGCGGTGATCTTCGGTGCTGATCTGCGCCAGCGAGGCCTGGCTGGCCGGGAAGTGGTAGACAAACGTCGGGCGATCTTTACCAATTTGCGGTTCAACGCCAAAGGTGAACAGCAGTTGCAGCAGCGTGTCGCGGTCCTCTTCGGTATCCGCCACGTTGCTCAGATCCAGTTTTGCCGCCACCTCACGCAACTGGGTTTTATCAGCCGAGAGCGGATCGATTTCCAGATGGCGCTGGAAGGCCTGCTGATAGGAGAGCGTTTCAGCTTCCGCGCAATCCAGCACCTGTTGCAGCAGATCGTCGACTTCGTTCATCAGGCGATACATGTCGTAGTGCGGGCGGTACCACTCCAGCATGGTGAATTCCGGATTATGGTGCCGGCCCATCTCTTCATTACGGAAGCTACGGCACAGCTGATAAACCGGGCCACATCCGGCCGCCAGCAGACGCTTCATATGGTATTCCGGGCTGGTCATCAGATACAGATTCATGCCCTGAGAGTGGCCAGGGCCAACAAAACGGGTTTCAAACGGGACCAGATGAATATCCGTGACCGTCGCCTGACTCATGCACGGCGTTTCCACCTCCAGGACGCCGCGATCTGCAAAGAAGCGGCGGATCTCCGCCATAATTGCTGCGCGCTTCAACAGGTTTGGAATGGATGCGCTCGGCTGCCAGGTGGCCGTTTCGCTCATGAGTTTTTCTCCGTTTTCAGACAAGGGCACGAAGTCTACTCGTAAGCCGGGGCAGAGACAAATTTTGCACAGTAAAAGTCCTTTTTCATTACACAGAAAAATACTGTGACGCCATTCATCAATCACGATGATAAATCACCGCACAGAACAGCAAAAAAATCGAACGCGTCAAATTTCCCTCACATCTACGCGGTTATACTGTTATACCCATAAAGGAGCAGTGGAATCGCTTCCGCAATCGCCCGTTCGGGCAGGTGAACGTCCTTTAGTTCATCGCGTTGCGGGAAAACAAAAATCTGGAGGAATGTCGTGCAAACTTTTCAAGCCGATCTTGCCGTAATAGGCGCTGGCGGGGCTGGATTACGCGCTGCAATTGCTGCGGCACAAGCCAATCCGAACGCTAAAATCGCATTGATTTCAAAAGTCTATCCGATGCGCAGCCACACGGTAGCCGCAGAAGGAGGATCCGCCGCCGTCGCGCAGGATCATGACAGCTTCGAATACCATTTCCACGACACGGTTGCAGGGGGCGACTGGCTTTGCGAACAGGATGTCGTTGATTATTTCGTTCACCATTGCCCAACGGAAATGACCCAGCTGGAACAATGGGGATGCCCGTGGAGCCGCCGTCCGGACGGGAGCGTCAACGTTCGCCGCTTCGGTGGCATGAAGATCGAACGCACCTGGTTTGCCGCCGATAAGACCGGCTTCCACATGCTGCACACCCTGTTTCAGACCTCCCTCCAGTTCCCACAAATCCAGCGCTTTGACGAACATTTCGTTCTCGACATTCTGGTCGACGACGGTCATGCGCGCGGGCTGGTGGCGATGAACATGATGGAAGGCACGCTTGTCCAGATCCGCGCGAATGCAGTGGTCATGGCGACCGGCGGTGCGGGCCGCGTGTACCGCTATAACACCAACGGCGGCATCGTCACCGGTGACGGTATGGGCATGGCGCTCAGCCACGGCGTGCCGCTGCGCGATATGGAGTTCGTTCAGTATCACCCAACCGGCCTGCCCGGCTCCGGTATTCTGATGACGGAAGGCTGCCGCGGTGAAGGCGGTATTCTGGTCAACAAAAACGGTTACCGTTATCTACAGGATTACGGTATGGGCCCGGAAACTCCGCTCGGCGAGCCGAAAAACAAATACATGGAACTTGGCCCACGCGACAAAGTTTCTCAGGCTTTCTGGCACGAGTGGCGCAAAGGCAACACCATCTCAACGCCGCGCGGTGACGTGGTGCATCTCGACCTGCGCCACCTCGGCGAGAAAAAACTGCTGGAGCGTCTGCCGTTTATCTGCGAGCTGGCGAAAGCCTATGTGGGCGTCGACCCGGTGAAAGAGCCGATCCCGGTGCGTCCAACCGCGCACTATACGATGGGCGGAATCGAAACCGACCAGCAGTGCGAAACCCGCATCAAAGGGCTGTTTGCGGTGGGCGAGTGTTCCTCCGTGGGTCTGCATGGCGCAAACCGTCTGGGCTCAAACTCGCTGGCTGAGCTGGTGGTCTTTGGACGTATGGCGGGCGAACGCGCGATGGAGCGTGCCGCAACCGCAGGCGACGCCAACAGCGCGGCGCTGGATGCGCAGGTTGCAGACGTCGAAAAACGGCTGAAAGACCTGGTGAACCAGGAAGGTAACGAAAACTGGTCGAAGATCCGCGACGAAATGGGCCTGTCGATGGAAGAAGGCTGCGGGATCTACCGTACGCCAGAGCTGATGCAGAAAACCGTCGACAAGCTGGCGGAGTTGCAGGAGCGCTTCAAGCGCGTGCGGATCACCGACACCTCCAGCGTCTTTAATACCGACCTGCTCTATACCATTGAACTGGGCCACGGCCTGAACGTCGCGGAATGTATGGCGCACTCTGCCCTGGCGCGTAAAGAGTCGCGCGGCGCGCACCAGCGTCTGGACGAGGGCTGCACCGAACGTGACGACGTCAATTTCCTTAAACACACTCTCGCCTGGCGCGATGCGGATGGCACCACCCGCCTGGACTACAGCGACGTGAAAATCACCACGCTGCCACCAGCGAAACGCGTTTACGGTGCAGAAGCAGAAGCCGCCGATAAGAAGGAGAAGGCGAATGGCTGAGATGCAAAAACTGAAAGTTGAAGTGGTGCGCTACAATCCGGAAGTGGACGACGCGCCGCACAGCGCTTTCTACGAAGTCCCTTACGACGAGCAAACCTCCCTGCTGGATGCGCTCGGCTATATTAAAGACAACCTGGCGCCAGACCTGAGCTACCGCTGGTCCTGCCGCATGGCAATCTGCGGCTCCTGCGGCATGATGGTCAACAAAGTGCCGAAGCTGGCGTGTAAAACCTTCCTGCGCGATTACACCAAAGGCATCAGGGTTGAAGCGCTGGGCAACTTCCCGATTGAGCGCGATCTGGTGGTCGACATGACCCACTTTATCGAAAGCCTCGAAGCGATAAAGCCGTACATCATCGGCAATCCGCGTACGCCGGATCAGGGTCCAAACACCCAGACGCCCGCGCAGATGGCGAAATACCATCAGTTTTCCGGCTGCATCAACTGCGGCCTTTGCTACGCCGCCTGTCCGCAGTTTGGCCTGAACCCTGAGTTTATCGGCCCGGCCGCCATTACCCTGGCGCACCGCTATAACGAGGACAGCCGCGACCACGGCAAAAAAGAACGTATGGCACAGCTTAACGGCCAGAACGGGGTCTGGACCTGCACGTTTGTGGGTTACTGCTCTGAAGTCTGTCCGAAGCATGTCGACCCGGCCGCCGCCATTCAGCAGGGAAAAGTGGAAAGCTCGAAAGACTTTCTTATCGCTACCCTGAAACCACGCTAAGGAGTGCATGATGACGACTAAACGCAAAGCCTACGTGCGGCCAATGCCGTCCACCTGGTGGAAAAAACTGCCGTTTTATCGCTTCTATATGCTGCGTGAAGGCACGGCAGTTCCCGCGGTCTGGTTCAGCCTCGAACTGATGTACGGGCTTTATGCTCTCAAGCACGGCCCGGAAGCCTGGGCCAGTTTTGTGGGCTTCCTGCAAAACCCAATCATCGTGGTTCTGAATCTGATTGTGCTCGCAGCCGCGCTGCTGCATACCAAAACCTGGTTTGAACTGGCGCCAAAAGCGGCAAACATCATTGTTAAAGGCGAGAAAATGGGGCCGGAGCCGGTTATCAAAGGGCTCTGGGCAGTGACCGCAGTTGTCTCTGTGGTCATTCTGTTTGTCGCGCTGTTCTGGTAAGGAGACTACTGTGATCAATCCAAATCCAAAACGTTCAGACGAGCCGGTCTTCTGGGGGCTATTTGGCGCAGGCGGCATGTGGAGCGCCATTATTACCCCGGTCATCATCCTGCTGGTCGGGATCATGCTGCCGCTGGGGCTGTTCCCGGGCGATGCGCTGAGCTACGAGCGCGTGCTGGCCTTTGCGAGCAGCTTTATTGGCCGCGTATTTCTCTTCCTGATGATCGTCCTGCCGCTGTGGTGCGGCCTGCACCGTATCCACCATGCGATGCACGATCTGAAAATCCATGTGCCAAGCGGTAAATGGGTCTTCTACGGTCTGGCGACCATTCTGACGGTGGTCACGCTGATTGCCGTGGTCACCATCTGACTGAACTGGCCCGCCGTCCGGCGGGCTTTTTACTTTTTCATCTTTCCTGCCAGCCACCCGGAAAATTCCCGCATTGCGGGCGTTTCTGCCCGGGACTGCAATCGGGTCAGCCAGTAACTGCCGAGCTCAATCTGCGTTGCAAAGGGCTGCACAATGCGCTCGCTGGCTAACAGATGGGTAAACATATTGACAGGCGCGATGGCAATGCCCACTCCCGCCTGAGCGGCCTCCAGCATGGTCACGGACGAATCAAACACCATCACACGGTGCGTTGGCGAAGGGGGATGCTCGCCGGCCGCCTGCATCCACGCGGACCATTCGTCGCGCCGGTAGGAGCGCAGCAGCGTAAACCTGAGGATATCGGCCGGACTGTGCAGACGGGCGGCAATATCCGGCGTACACAGCGGCGCGAGCGGCGCATGACAAAGAAATTCAGCCTCGGTGCCGTGCCACGCCCCGCCGCCGTAGCGGATCGTGTAGTCAAGCCCTTCGGCGGCCGGATCGACGCGGTTATTATGGGTAGAAAGCTGAAGATCGATATGCGGATAGCCACGGCGAAAATCGTCCAGCAGTGAGAATAACACCCCGGTCGCGAACGTGCCCACCACGCCGATTTTCAGCTTCTCCTGCGCACGATGGTTAGCAAAGCGATCCAGCATACCGGCTATACGATCGAACGAATCATTCAGCACCGGCAGTAAATTTTCGCCCTCGGTAGTCAACATCAGCCCGCGCGAAACGCGAACGAACAGCTGACAGTTCAGGTGCTGCTCCAGCGTCTTCACATGCTGGCTAATGGCGGAATGGGTCACGTTCAGCTCAATGGCCGCATGCGTAAAGCTGAGATGTCTTGCGGCGGCTTCAAAGGCTCGAAGCGAATTGAGGGGGAGATAGCTTCGCGTCATGGTCTCTTCCGTTAGAAAAATTAACAGCTAATGCTAAATTTAACCGTTTGTCAGGTGCAGTCAAATCTAACAGACTACGCCTGTCTGACGGGCCCGGACATCCCCTTGACTCGCTATTACGGAAGATTACTGATGATGAAAAAAACCCTTTGCTGCGCCGTGCTGCTCGGCATCTCTTGCTCTGCCCTCGCCGCGCCAGTGTCCGAACAACAGCTGGCCGAGGTGGTCGCGAAGACGGTTACGCCGCTGATGAAAGCCCAGTCTATTCCCGGTATGGCGGTGGCCGTTATTTATCAGGGTAAACCGCACTATTACACGTTTGGCAAGGCCGATATCGCAGCCAACAAACCGGTTACGCCTCAGACCCTGTTCGAGCTGGGCTCTATAAGTAAAACCTTCACCGGCGTTTTAGGTGGGGATGCCCTTGCTCGCGGTGAAATTTCGCTGGACGATCCGGTGACCAAATACTGGCCTGAACTGACGGGCAAGCAGTGGCAAGGGATTCGAATGCTGGATCTCGCGTCCTACACCGCCGGTGGCCTGCCGCTACAGGTGCCCGATGAGGTGACGGATGACGCCTCCCTGCTGCGCTTCTATCAACACTGGCAGCCACAGTGGAAGCCAGGCACAACGCGCCTTTATGCCAACGCCAGCATCGGCCTGTTTGGTGCGCTGGCGGTCAAGCCTTCCGGCATGCGCTACGAGCAGGCGATGACCGAGCGAGTCTTCAAACCGCTGGCGCTGCATCACACCTGGATTAACGTGCCGAAAGCGGAAGAGGCGCATTACGCCTGGGGCTCTCGTGACGGCAAAGCGGTACACGTTTCGCCGGGGATGCTGGATGCACAAGCCTATGGCGTGAAAACCAACGTGCAGGATATGGCGAACTGGGTCATGGCAAACATGGCGCCAGAGAACGTTGCAGATGCCTCACTTAAGCAGGGCATCGCGCTGGCGCAGTCGCGCTACTGGCGTATCGGTTCAATGTACCAGGGCCTTGGCTGGGAGATGCTCAACTGGCCCGTGGAGGCAAAAACGGTGGTTGATGGCAGCGACAGTAAGGTGGCGCTGGCCGCCTTGCCTGCGGTCGAAATAGATCCTCCGGCTCCGCCTGTAAAAGCCTCATGGGTGCACAAAACCGGGTCGACGGGCGGGTTCGGCAGCTACGTGGCCTTTATTCCTGAAAAGCAGATCGGCATCGTGATGCTCGCGAATAAAAGCTATCCGAACCCGGCACGCGTTGAGGCGGCGTACCATATCCTCGACGCGCTATAGTAAAACATTGCCGGGTGGCGGCTTCGCCTTACCCGGCAAAACCCGCTGCACAATCTTCCGCATTTTTCCTGCTGTCATCTACACTTAACAAAAAAACGGTAAGGAAACTCCTATGCGCATTCTGCCTGTTATTGCCGCAGTAACAGCCGCGTTTTTAGTGGTTGCTTGCAGTTCCCCAACTCCTCCGCCTGGCGTCACGGTAGTCAGTAATTTTGACGCTCAGCGCTTCCTCGGCACATGGTATGAAATCGCCCGTATGGATCATAAATTCGAACGGGGCTTAGAAAAAGTTACGGCCACCTACAGCGCGATGGATGACGGCGGGATCCAGGTCGTCAACCGCGGCTATAATCCGGACCGGCAGATGTGGCAGCAGACGGTGGGTCAGGCCTATTTCACCGGCGCGCCTAACCGTGCGGCAATGAAAATCTCTTTCTTCGGCCCATTCTACGGCGGATATAACGTTATTGCGCTGGACAAAGAGTACCGCCACGCGCTGGTGTGTGGGCCGGATCGCAACTATCTTTGGATACTCTCCCGCACGCCAACGATCACGGCGGAAATGAAGCAGCAGATGCTGGACGTTGCGACCCGGCAAGGGTTTGACGTGACGAAATTAATCTGGGTAAAACAGCCGCATTAGTGCGTACTCAGTTTTAACCCAATGATGCCCGCGACGATTAATGCGAGGCTGGCGATGCGCGCCAGGCTCGCAGATTCCCCCAGCAGCAGAATGCCGGTAATGGCAGCCCCTACCGCGCCAATTCCCGTCCAGACAGCGTAAGCCGTTCCCACAGGCAAGGTTCGCATTGACCATGACAGCATAACGATACTGACAATCATCGCGGCGATGGTAATGACGCTGGGCGTCAGGCGGGTAAAACCGTGGGTGTATTTCAGACCAATTGCCCATACCACTTCGAGCAAACCGGCGATAACAAGAACGATCCAGGACATTTCAGGCTCCTTAACTTTAAGACAAGTTGGGGCCGTCCCCGATGAGTGACGCGCTTACGGGTCGTCCCGCAAGGCAGAAGTTGCACCTTATATTTTGGTTAGCGCGGTATTTTTTTTCAAACTTTTTTTGCTGAACGCGTTAAGGCAAGAAATAGCCTCAGTAAGGCGCGCAGTTCAGGCATTTATAACTCATCCGACTTCTCTATGATGTTATGCTTTCTAATGGCAGGAAGCCAAACCACTAGCCGACTGCGAATATTGTATGTTCAAAATTCTTTTGATTGACCGCTGTCACTTCACCCGCGCGGGATTTGAAGCATGGGCCAATCATTCAGACCTGCTGTCAGGTCATTTCGTCGTAACCGGGGTGAATAACCTTTTCCTCGCCAGAGAGCATATTCTGCAATGGAAACCTGCACTGGTCATCGCTGATTTATCTGGCTTCCGGCAGGATTTACACCATTTTCAGCAACTGTCCTCCCTGCTGATTGCCAGCGAAACGCTGCCTTTTATTTTGCTGCAATCTGGGCAGGAACAGGCGATGACGGATTATCTGGCGCAATACCCGATATGGTCTTCACTCTCTAAAAATACCGATCTGGAAGGACTGGCCGCAGTGATTAACGACGCGCTAACGTCATGTGCAACCCCGGAGCTTCCGGAAATGGCAGCACCGTTACTGACGCGTCAGGAAGAGAGAGTTCTGACATTATGGATGGAAGGCGCAAGCAACCAGAAGATTGCCAGTCATCTGCGCATTAACGGCAAAACGGTGTACACATACAAACGCAATATCCGCATGAAGCTTCATATGGATACGCGCTACTCCCCATTTTTAACGCTACAGGAAGTGGAGAATTGACGGTACGGTGAATTCACTGCCGTACCGTCGTTGTCATTAGTTCTGAGCTTTAGTTGCTGCGCCAGAAATAGCGTTACCACCGTCGGAGATATCTTCCCCTACGCCACGGGTGGTGTTACATGCAGTCAGTACCGAAGAAAGCACCAGAACAGAAAAGATCGCTGCAATTGTTTTCTTAACCATAATATCTTCCTTTTATAGCCAAAGTTATTTTGTGTATAGCAACTTAAGAATAGACAAGATCTTGTCGTTTGACGGAAAAGGAAGAATTTTTAGGAAAATTAGACGGAATTAGCTGGCCGCATGGGAAATGATATGGCCGAGATCCTGGATATCTTCACCCACGCCACGCGCGGTGTTGCAACCGGAGAGCATTGCGCTGGAGAGCGCGAACAGAAGCAGAATTTTAACGGTACGTTTCATCTTCCCTGCCTGCAAAATCAGGCGCAGCGGGCGCTGCGCCTTACATCACGACGTAAATTACTTCACGCGGGATACGTATTCGCCGGAGCGGGTATCCACTTTGATCACTTCACCGATCTGTACGAACAGCGGTACTTTCACCACTGCGCCGGTAGACAGGGTAGCTGGCTTGCCGCCGGTACCTGCGGTATCACCTTTCAGACCTGGATCGGTTTCAACGATTTCCAGCTCAACGAAGTTCGGCGGGGTAACAGCGATAGGCTGACCGTTCCACAGGGTCACGATGCACTCAGCCTGATCCAGCAGCCACTTAGCGTTATCGCCAATGGCTTTCGCGTCAGCAGACAGCTGCTCGAAGGTTTCGTTGTTCATGAAGTGCCAGAACTCACCGTCGTTGTACAGGTAAGTCAGGTTCATATCGACAACATCAGCGCCTTCAGCGGAGTCAGTAGATTTGAAGGTTTTCTCAACACGGGTACCGGTCAGCAGGCGACGCAGCTTAACGCGCGCAAATGCCTGGCCTTTACCTGGTTTAACGAATTCGCTGGCTTCAACCGCGTACGGTTCGCCGTCCATCATGATTTTAAGACCAGCACGAAAATCGTTGCTATAGTACGTTGCCATAAGGCCCTCTAAATTTGTTAACTGGTAGCTAAGCCACAAAATGGCGCATATTGTAACCCTAAACACCCCGTCCAGAGAAGATTGGTTATCGCAACTTGCCGATGTAATCACCAGTCCTGATGAATTGCTGCGTCTTTTAGACCTCGATCAGCACCCGGAGTTGCTTGCTGGCCGTGAGGCAAAGCGACTTTTCGCCCTGCGCGTTCCCCGCGCGTTTGTCGCCCGAATGGAAAAAGGCAACCCTGACGATCCATTGCTAAAACAAACGCTGACCTCTCAGGATGAGTTTATCACTGCGCCGGGATACAGCACCGATCCGCTGGAAGAGCAGAACAGTGTGGTACCGGGTTTGCTGCATAAATACCGCAACCGTGCGCTGCTGCTGGTTAAGGGCGGCTGTGCGGTAAATTGCCGCTACTGCTTCCGCCGTCACTTCCCCTACGCTGAGAATCAGGGTAATAAGCGCAACTGGCAGGTGGCGCTGGACTATATCGCGGCGCACCCGGAACTGGATGAAATCATCTTCTCCGGCGGCGACCCGCTGATGGCAAAAGATCATGAGCTGGACTGGCTGCTGACTCAGCTTGAGACCATTCCGCACATTAAGCGTCTGCGCATTCACAGCCGTTTACCGATCGTCATCCCGGCGCGTATCACCGACGCTCTGGTCACGCGCCTGGAGCAGTCCCGTTTGCAGGTGCTGCTGGTGAACCATATCAACCACGCGAATGAAATTGACGCGGACTTTCGCGCGGCGATGGCGCGGCTGCGAAAAGCGGGCGTGACGCTGCTGAACCAGAGCGTATTACTGCGCGGCGTGAACGACAGCGCCCGGGTGCTGGCCGATCTCAGCAATGCCTTATTTGATGCGGGCGTCATGCCCTATTATCTGCACGTTCTTGATCGCGTTCAGGGCGCGGCGCACTTCATGGTGACGGATGAAGAGGCCCGCCAGATTATGCGCGAACTGTTAACGCTGGTTTCAGGTTATATGGTGCCGAAGCTGGCACGCGAGATTGGCGGAGAGCCGAGTAAGACGCCGCTGGATTTGCAGCTGCGGCAGCAGTAAAAAGCAGGTGGCGCTACGCTTACCTGGCTACAGATCAAGCGGCAGCGCCATCAAAAGTTTAGATCAGTTCGGGCACTTATAGACCTGGCCGTTCATCTGGCTGGCGGTTGGCACAAAGCTGGACAGCATACCCTGCGTCGGGCTGCTTACCCCGTAAATCACGTTGCCGCCCATAGCCGCCGCCTGATTACGCAGGGCATTGGCCGCACCGCGCATAGAGCCGCCCTCTTCACCGTGCTGCCCCGACATCCAGTTGCTCTGCTCGCCAGTGGCGGTGCCTAACAGCTGGCATTCGCTGCCCGGCTTATCTTCCACAAAGCGAACGCTCTGGCCCGCTGCCGTCAGTTCATTGCTGGTGCTACACCCCGCCAGCAGCAATGCTGCACCTACAATCCCTGCACAGACTTTAATGCGCATGTTATTCCTCGTTTTCAATAAGCTGGACAGTAGTTGTCCGCGTGTAAACCTTATACTAAAAAGATGACCAAAAGAAAAATGCTGAGCATTTCTGCGAGCCAGATTCCGCTGGCACTCCTCCGACATCTTAAATGAATTCTGATAATAACCTTTGGGATATCGTGTTTTAGCCCCCGATCGTTTTTAGTGATGCGACGTACAACTTTTGTACGCATCTCAAAAAAGGGGGTTTCATGAGTGCATCATCCTCAGGAGAGGAAAAAGTGACCTGGGTGGGCTATCTGGCGTTCGTGCTCACCATCGTATTTTTCTCAGGCTTTTTCGCCAAAAGTACCGAATGGTGGCGCGTGCTGGATTTTACCGTCTTAAACGGCAGTTTTGGACCGGTGAACGGCGCGCTGACGTTTCGCGGCGAGGGTGGGACGGGAGCGAAAGACGGTTTTTTGTTTGCTCTTGAGCTGGCCCCCTCGGTCATTCTGTCGCTCGGGATCATTGCCGTCACCGAGGGGCTGGGCGGGCTGCGCGCCGCACAACAGCTCATGACGCCCATTTTACGCCCGCTGCTCGGCGTGCCGGGTATCTGCTCTCTGGCGCTTATCGCCAACCTGCAAAACACCGATGCCGCCGCCGGGATGACCAAAGAGTTGACCGACGAAGGGGCGATTACCGACCGTGAACGCGCCATTTTCGCCACCTTCCAGACCAGCGGTAGCGCCATCATTACCAACTATTTTTCGTCCGGTGCCGCACTTTTTGCCTTCATTACCGTTCCGGTGATCGCGCCGCTTGCCGTCATTCTGGTGTTTAAATTTGTTGGCGCGAACTTTTTGCGTCTGTGGATCGCGCACAGGGAAGTTCGCCGCGTTCAGGAGGAAAAATGATCGCCCAGCCGCGTAAAAATATCATGGACCTGTTTATCGATGGCGCCCGTCGCGGCTTTACCATCGCCACCACCAGCCTGCTGCCGAACGTGGTTATGGCGTTTGTTATCATTCAGGCGCTCAAGGTCACCGGCCTGCTGGATATCGTCGGCAGCGTCTGTGAACCGATCATGTCGTTGTGGGGGCTTCCGGGTGCGGCGGCAACCGTCCTGCTGGCCTCGGTGATGAGCATGGGCGGCGGCGTGGGGGTTTGCGCCAGTCTGGTCGCTGCCGGCACGCTCAACGGGCACGATGCCACTATCCTGCTGCCCGCCATCTATCTGATGGGCAATCCGGTGCAAAACACTGGCCGTTGCCTGGGCACCGCAGGCGTCAACCCGAAGTATTATCCGCACATCATTACCGTCTGCGTTATTAACGCCCTGCTCTCAATGTGGGTGATGCAGCTACTCTTCTGAGGAGATAAAAATGGATTTTTCAGTGCTGGAACCGCATCTTTTCCGCAATGCGCATCTTTACGCGCCGGAGGATCGGGGGCGTTGCGATCTGCTGATCGCCGGGGGAAAAATCGTCGCGATTGAAAAAACGGGCCACGCCACAACGAAGCCAGACTGTCCTGAACGCGATCTCGCCGGAGCAGTGGTTTGTCCGGGGTTTATCGATCAGCACGTACACCTGATCGGCGGCGGCGGTGAAGCTGGCCCGCACACCCGGACGCCGGAGGTACGGTTGTCCGCGCTGGTGGCGGCGGGCATCACCTCCGTTGTTGGCCTGCTGGGCACCGACGGCGTGACTCGCCATCCCGAGTCGCTGCTGGCAAAAACGCGGGCGCTAGAACATGAAGGGATCAGCGCGTGGATGCTGACAGGCGCGTACGGGCTGCCTTCTCCGACGATTACCGGCAGTGTCGAAAAGGATGTGGCGCTGATTGATAAAATCATCGGCGTGAAATGCGCGATTTCCGACCATCGCTCTTCCGCACCAACGGATGATCGGCTCGCGAATATGGCCGCCCAGTCGCGCGTCGGCGGTCTGCTGGGTGCCAAAGCGGGCATATCCGTGTTTCATCTCGGCAACAGCCCGAAACTGCTCGAGCCGCTGCTTAACATCCTGAATAACGCCGACGTGCCCCGCACGAAGCTGCTGCCAACCCACGTCAACCGCGCCCGGCCACTGTTCCTCGCCGCGCTGGATTATGCCCGCGACGGGGGCTATATCGACATCACCACCAGCATCAGTGAGCCCATTGATGCCGCCACCGCCATCGCGACGGCCCGCGAAGCGCAGGTGCCGTTTAACCGGCTTACGCTCAGTTCGGACGGTAACGGCAGCCAGCCGATTTTTGACGCTAACGGCAACCTGGTGGGCATGGGCGTGGCGGGATTCGAGTCCCTGCCGGAAACATTACAAAAGCTGGTCAGTCAATATCACCTGCCGCTGGAGGAGGCGCTTCTGCCGTTTACGCGTAACGTGGCGGAGTTTCTCGGCCTGGAGCATAAGGGGCGGCTCGCACCCGGATGCGATGCCGATTTGCTGGTGCTGACGGATGACCTGAAGATCCGCGAGGTTTGGGCGAAAGGAAGCCAGATGGTGCGCGAAGGCGTTGCATGCGTGAAGGGAACATTTGAGTAGCGGCAATAAAAAACCCCGGGCATTGCTGCCCGGGGTTCGTTCTGAGAGGTTCAGAACAACATGATTACATCATGCCGCCCATTCCACCCATGCCGCCCATACCACCAGCAGCACCTAAGTCAGGCGCATCGCCTTTAGGCAGGTCGGTCACCATGCACTCGGTCGTGATCATCAGGCCAGCTACAGATGCCGCGTATTGCAGAGCAGAACGGGTCACTTTAGTTGGATCCAGGATACCGAAGTCGATCATGTTGCCGTATTCTTCAGTTGCCGCGTTGTAACCGTAGTTACCTTCACCTGCTTTCACGTTGTTCGCAACCACAGACGGCTCTTCACCGGCGTTGGACACGATCTGACGCAGCGGAGCTTCCATCGCGCGCAGCGCAACTTTGATACCCACGTTCTGGTCTTCGTTCTGAGCAGTCAGGCCAGCCAGCTTAGCGGCTACACGCACCAGCGCGACACCACCACCAGCAACCACGCCTTCTTCTACCGCAGCACGGGTCGCGTGCAGGGCGTCGTCAACGCGTGCTTTCTTCTCTTTCATTTCAACTTCGGTCGCAGCACCAACTTTGATTACCGCAACGCCGCCTGCCAGTTTCGCTACGCGCTCCTGGAGTTTTTCACGGTCGTAATCGGAAGTGGCTTCTTCGATCTGCTTACGGATCTGACCAACACGGCCCTGAATAGCGGCCTCTTCACCCACACCGTCGATGATGGTGGTGGTGTCTTTGTTGATCACAACGCGTTTCGCCTGGCCCAGGTCTTCCAGGGTCGCTTTTTCCAGCTCCATACCGATCTCTTCGGAGATCACGGTACCACCGGTCAGGGTAGCGATATCCTGGAGCATCGCCTTACGACGATCGCCGAAGCCAGGCGCTTTAACCGCAGCCACTTTCACGATGCCGCGCATGGTGTTAACCACCAGGGTCGCCAGCGCTTCGCCTTCAACGTCTTCAGCGATGATAACCAGCGGCTTGCCTGCTTTCGCAACGGCTTCCAGCACTGGCAGCATTTCGCGGATGTTGGAGATTTTCTTATCAGCCAGCAGGATGAACGGGCTTTCCAGCTCAACAGCGCCAGTTTCTGGCTTGTTGATGAAGTATGGGGACAGGTAACCGCGGTCGAACTGCATACCTTCAACCACGTCCAGTTCGTCTTCCAGACCGGTACCGTCTTCAACGGTGATCACGCCTTCTTTACCGACTTTATCCATCGCTTCAGCGATCAGTTTACCTACGGTTTCGTCGGAGTTAGCGGAGATAGTACCAACCTGAGCAATAGCTTTAGAGTCAGAGCACGGTACGGACAGCGCTTTCAGTTCTTCAACAGCAGAGGCGACAGCTTTGTCGATACCACGTTTCAGATCCATCGGGTTCATGCCCGCAGCAACGGCTTTCAGACCTTCGGTGATGATGGCCTGCGCCAGTACGGTCGCGGTGGTGGTACCGTCACCGGCAGCGTCGTTCGCTTTAGAGGCAACTTCTTTCACCATCTGTGCACCCATGTTTTCGAACTTGTCTTCCAGCTCGATTTCACGTGCAACAGAAACACCATCTTTGGTGATGGTTGGCGCGCCGAAGGATTTGTCCAGCACTACGTTACGGCCTTTCGGGCCCAGAGTGACTTTCACTGCGTCTGCCAGTACGTTTACGCCGCGGAGCATTTTTACACGAGCGTCGTTACCGAATTTTACGTCTTTAGCTGCCATGTTCTTATTTCCTCAAATTCGTACAGTTTCGTGCGTTAATTACGCTTCAACAATTGCCAGAATGTCGCTCTCGGACATGATCAACACTTCTTCATTGTCGATCTTCTCGGATTTCACGCCGTAGCCATCGTTGAAAATGACGATGTCACCAACTTTAACGTCCAGTGGCTGCACAGTTCCGTTTTCCAGGATGCGGCCCTTACCGACAGCGATGATTTCGCCACGCGTTGATTTTGCTGCTGCTGAACCGGTCAGAACGATGCCGCCAGCAGACTTGGTTTCAACTTCTTTACGTTTGACGATCACACGATCATGTAACGGACGAATACTCATTGATAGCTCTCCTTTGAGAAAGTCATTATCAGTTATGGATGACGCCGGTCCGCATGCGGTTTTCCGGCTAGTGCCCTGAGAGATGGGGATAGCTTTTTACCCCTTCAAGGGGTAACCGAAAAAAAATTTGCGAAAGTGTTACCATCCCCTCTCTTTTGATGGTGGCGGGACGAGGCAAATGAGTGGACTCAGGCAGGAGTTGGGGCTGGCGCAGGGTATTGGCTTACTCTCAACGTCCTTGTTAGGCACGGGAGTATTTGCGGTTCCCGCACTGGCGGCGCTGGTTGCCGGCAATAACAGCCTTTGGGCATGGCCGGTACTGATCGTGCTGGTGTTCCCGGTGGCGATTGTGTTTGCCATACTCGGGCGGCACTTCCCCAGCGCGGGCGGCGTAGCGCATTTTGTCGGCATGGCATTTGGCCCACGGATGGAACGCGTCACCGGCTGGCTGTTTTTATCGGTGATCCCGGTCGGCCTTCCGGCAGCCCTGCATATCGCCACCGGCTTCGGACAGGCGCTGTTTGGCTGGCACGACGAACAGCTGTTGCTGGCTGAACTCGGTACGCTGGCGATTGTCTGGTGGGTGGGCTCACGCGGGGCCAGTTCCAGCGCCAATCTGCAAACGCTGGTCGCAGCGTTAATCGTCGCGCTGATCGCCGCCATCTGGTTTGCGGGTGACATTACCGTGGCGGATATTCCTTTCCCCGCGATTAACGACGTCGACCATGCACAGCTTTTCTCGGCATTATCCGTCATGTTCTGGTGTTTCGTCGGTCTGGAGGCGTTTGCTCACCTGGCATCCGAGTTTAAACAGCCCGAGCGTGACTTCCCCCGCGCCCTGATGATTGGCCTGCTGCTGGCGGGCACGGTGTATTGGGCCTGTACGGTACTGGTGCTGCACTTTAACGCCTTCGGCGAAGAGAAAGCTGCTGCCGCGTCGCTACCGGGCATCGTGGTGCAGCTGTTCGGCGTTAAAGCCCTGTGGGTGGCCTGCGTGATTGGCTATCTCGCCTGCTTTGCCAGCCTCAATATCTATATTCAGAGCTTCGCCCGGCTGGTGTGGTCTCAGGCACTTTATAAACCGGATAGCCGACTCGCACGCCTGTCTAAACGTCAGCTTCCGGCGAATGCGCTGAATACCGTACTGGGCTGCTGCGTGGTGAGTTCCCTGGGCATTTATCTGCTCGACATCAACCTTGACGCGCTGATTGTCTATGCCAACGGTATCTTCATCATGATCTACCTGCTGTGCATGCTGGCGGGCTGTCGGCTGCTGAAAGGACGCTTTAAGGCGCTGGCGGCGGTCGGGTGTGTGCTGTGCCTGCTGCTGCTGGCGATGGTGGGGTGGAAGAGCGTGTACGCCATCATCATGCTGGCGGGGCTGTGGGTGTTTTTACCGAAGCGGCAAAATTTGCAGGCCCGGTAAGCGAAGCGCCACCGGGCCACAAACTCACCGATCGTCTTTATGATCTAACCGGTCGCGCTGCTCATCCTTACGCTGGTATTCCCCTTCAAAGGTATCCCCCGGGCCGGTGCTGAAACCACCGCCCGGCATACGGCTGAAACGCAGGTGCGGCAGCAGCTTCATGGTCAGGTGCTTCTGTACCGGCGGCAACAGCAACAGCAGGCCGAGGAAGTCGGTGAAGAACCCAGGCAGGATCAGCAGCAGGCCAGCAATAATCAGCGACACGCTTTTGATCATCTCGGCTGCCGGGCTTTCGCCTGCGGCCATCTTCTGCTGCATTAACAGGAAATTTTTGAAACCCTGATTGCGCACCAGCGACATGCCGATGACGGAGGTGAAGATCACCAGAATCAGCGTCAGCAGGACGCCCAGCACGTGGGCAACCTGGATGAAAATCGAAATTTCAATGTAAACATAAAGAAAGAAAGCAATAAACGGTATCCAGCGCACTGGCATCTCCTGTGTGGCAGGTGCCTTCTGGCCCCTGTCTGAATGTGTTCGCGAAGCGCGTAGACAAGAGATGGTGACGGTTAGCCAAAATTCAATCGGTTTGCACGGATATTTTTTTTGGAAATATTAAAGCGGTGACCCATTTCACAGATTAATAATTATCATGAAATCGGGTCGATAATAAGTGATCCAGCTTACGGCAATTCGCTATCATCAGCATATGATCTCGAACATCTGGCCGATTGAGGGAATAATCGTCGGTCAGAAAATATTCAAAACCACATATATACTGTGTGTTTAGTACAATCCATCGGCAGCTTGAAAAGAAGGTTCACATGTTAAACAACATTCGTATCGAAGAAGATTTGTTGGGTACCAGGGAAGTTCCAGCGGATGCCTACTATGGTGTTCACACTCTGAGAGCGATTGAAAACTTCTACATCAGCAACAGCAAAATCAGCGACATCCCTGAATTTGTGCGTGGCATGGTGATGGTAAAAAAAGCCGCGGCTCTGGCGAACAAAGAGCTGCAAACCATTCCTAAAAGCGCTGCAAATGCGATTATCGCCGCATGCGATGAAGTGCTGAACAACGGCAAATGCATGGATCAGTTCCCGGTTGACGTCTATCAGGGCGGCGCGGGCACCTCCGTCAACATGAACACCAACGAAGTGCTGGCGAACATCGGCCTGGAGCTGATGGGGCATCAGAAAGGTGAATACCAGTACCTGAACCCGAACGACCACGTTAACAAATGTCAGTCCACCAACGACGCGTACCCAACCGGGTTCCGCATCGCGGTGTATGCTTCTGTCGTCAAACTGGTCGACGCGATCAATCAGCTGGGCGATGGCTTCCAGCGTAAAGCCGTTGAGTTCCAGGACATCCTGAAAATGGGTCGTACCCAGTTGCAGGACGCGGTCCCCATGACCCTCGGACAGGAATTCCACGCGTTTAACGTGCTGCTGAACGAAGAGACCAAAAACCTGCTGCGCACGTCCGAGCTGCTGCTGGAAGTGAACCTGGGGGCAACCGCCATCGGTACACGTCTGAATACGCCGGATGGCTATCAGCAGCTGGCGGTACAGAAGCTGGCTGAAGTGTCCAACCTGCCGGTTGTGCCTGCGGAAGACCTGATTGAAGCTACCTCCGACTGCGGCGCCTACGTGATGGTGCACAGCGCGCTGAAGCGTCTGGCGGTGAAACTGTCCAAAATCTGTAACGACCTGCGCCTGCTCTCCTCCGGTCCACGCGCTGGCCTGAATGAAATCAACCTGCCAGAGTTGCAGGCGGGTTCGTCCATCATGCCAGCTAAAGTTAACCCAGTGGTACCGGAAGTAGTGAACCAGGTTTGCTTCAAGGTTATTGGTAACGATACGACCGTCACCATGGCTTCCGAAGCCGGTCAGCTCCAGCTGAACGTGATGGAGCCAGTGATTGGCCAGGCGATGTTTGAATCCATCCATATTCTGACCAACGCCTGCTACAACCTGCTGGAAAAATGCATTAACGGCATCACCGCCAATAAAGAGGTGTGTGAAGGTTACGTGTATAACTCAATCGGCATCGTCACCTACCTCAACCCGTTCATCGGCCACCACAACGGCGACATCGTCGGTAAGATTTGTGCCGAAACCGGTAAGAGCGTGCGTGAGGTCGTTCTTGAGCGAGGATTGTTGACCGAAGCCGAGCTGGACGATATCTTCTCCGCCCAGAACCTGATGCATCCGGCCTATAAAGCGAAACGATATACCGATGAAAGCGAACAGTAACCGTTCAGGCTAAGCTTCCGAAAGGCACGTCACTTGTGACGTGCCTTTTTTCTTTATGGGCGTTACCAAAACACAACAATTCAATATCAACTTGTTAATAAGCAAGGCAGGTCTTTATGTTTGGAGCAGAACTCGTCATCGTCCTGTTGGCGATTTATTTGGGCGCACGACTCGGGGGTATCGGCATCGGTTTTGCCGGCGGTCTTGGGGTGCTCGTACTTACCCTGATTTTTCAGATTAAACCCGGCGCAATCCCTTTTGACGTTATCGAAATCATCATGGCGGTTATCGCTGCCATTGCGGCCATGCAGGTCGCTGGCGGTATGGACTACCTGGTGAGCCTGGCGGAGCGTATGCTGCGTCGCCATCCGAAATACATCACCTTCCTTGCCCCGCTGGTGACGTGGTTTATGACCATCCTCGCCGGCACTGGCCACACCGCCTTCTCCACGCTGCCGGTGATCACCGAAGTGGCCAAAGAGCAGGGCATTCGCCCGTCTCGCCCTCTCTCTATTGCCGTGGTGGCGTCCCAGATTGCGATCACCGCCTCGCCCATTTCCGCGGCCGTGGTCTTCTTCGCGGGGATCCTTGAGCCGATGGGCGTGAGCTACCTGACGCTGCTGGCGATCTGTATTCCGGTCACGCTGATTGCGGTGATGATCACCGCCGTGCTGTGTAACTTCCTCGGCGCCGAGCTGAAAGACGATCCGGTTTACCAGGAGCGCCTGGCAAAAGGCGAAGTGAGCCTGCGCGGAAGCCAGGTCTTCGAGCTGAAGCCGCACGCGAAACGCTCCGTGCTGCTGTTCCTGATCGGTATCGTCGCCGTGATGTTTTACGCGACCGCCATCAGCGATACGGTAGGTCTGATCCAGAACCCGGTTCTGCCACGTAACGAAGCCATTGTGGTCTTCATGCTGACCATCGCGACGCTGATTAGCATCACCTGTAAAATCGACACCAGCGAAGTGCTGAACGCCAGCACCTTCAAATCCGGTATGAGCGCCTGCGTGTGCGTGCTGGGCGTGGCGTGGCTCGGTGATACCTTCGTCAAAGCACACATCAGCGATATCCAGACCGTTGCGGGCGACCTGCTGCACAACTATCCGTGGCTGCTGGCGGTGGTGCTGTTCTTTGCGGCGACGCTGCTGTATTCCCAGGCCGCGACCACCAAAGCGCTGATGCCTGCGGCACTGATGCTGGGCGTTACGCCGCTGACGGCGATTGCCTCTTTTGCGGCCGTTTCCGCCCTGTTCGTACTGCCAACCTACCCAACCCTGCTGGCCGCGGTTGAGATGGATGACACCGGCTCAACCCGCATCGGTAAGTACGTGTTTAACCACGCGTTCCTGATCCCGGGCGTGGTGGCGATTACGCTCTGCGTGATCCTCGGCTTTATCATCGGTGGCATTGTGCTGTAAACGGTTAGCCGTTGTAAAAATAGTTAAAATCGGGCCGCTCTGCGGCCCGTTTCATTAATGACCAATCGCATGGCGTGATATAGTGAAGACTTTCGTGATGAGGAGGTCGACTTGTGAACACGCCTGATGCTGTTGTTGTACTGTGTACCGCCCCTGATGAAGCCTCTGCCCAGGATCTCGCCGCCAAAGTGCTGGCCGAAAAACTGGCTGCCTGCGTCACGCTTTTACCCGGCGCAACCTCCCTTTATTACTGGGAAGGCAAGCTGGAGCAAGAGTACGAAGTCCAGATGTTGCTCAAAACCAATCTGACCAACCAGCAGGCGCTCCTAGACTGCCTCAAGTCTCATCATCCATACCAAACCCCGGAGCTGCTGGTGCTGCCAGTAGTCCACGGCGATAACGATTATATCTCATGGCTCAACGCTTCTTTACGCTGATCCTGCTGCTGTGCAGCACGTCAGTTTTTGCCGGGTTGTTTGACGCACCCGGCCGTTCGAACTTTATTCCTGCCGACCAGGCGTTCGTTTTCGACTTTCAGCAAAACCAGCACGATCTCAGCCTCACCTGGCAGGTGAAAGAGGGTTACTACCTCTACCGCAAGCAGGTCAGCATCACGCCGGCAAAGGCTGACGTTGGCGCATTGCAGATGCCCGCTGGAGAATGGCATGAGGACGAGTTCTACGGCAAAAGTGAAATTTATCGCCAGCGCTTAAGCGTGCCCGTCACGGTGAATCAGGCGGATAAAGGCGCTACCCTGACGGTGACGTATCAGGGGTGTGCCGACGCCGGGTTCTGCTATCCGCCGGAAACAAAAGTCGTGCCACTGAGTGAAGTCAAAGGCGTAGCCGCGGCTTCTCCGCCTCCTGCGAGCGAAGAGGCCAAAGGCCGCGCTGATCTGCCTTTCTCCGCGCTATGGGCGTTACTGATTGGTATCGGCATCGCCTTTACGCCCTGCGTACTGCCCATGTACCCGCTTATCTCTGGCATCGTGCTGGGCGGCAAGCAACGTCTTTCCACCGCCCGCGCGCTGGTGCTGGCCTTTATCTACGTGCAGGGCATGGCGCTAACCTATACCGCGCTCGGCCTCGTGGTCGCCGCTGCTGGATTACAGTTCCAGGCAGCCCTTCAGCACCCTTATGTGCTTATCGGGTTGTCAGCGGTGTTTATTCTGCTGGCGCTGTCGATGTTTGGCCTGTTTACCCTGCAACTGCCCTCTTCCCTGCAAACCCGTCTGACGTTGATGAGCAACCGTCAGCAGGGTGGCTCTGCGGGCGGCGTGTTCGCTATGGGTGCCATCGCCGGTCTGATTTGCTCTCCCTGCACCACCGCGCCGCTGAGCGCCATCCTGTTATACATTGCCCAGAGCGGCAACCTGTGGCTCGGCGGCGGCACGCTGTACCTCTACGCGCTCGGCATGGGCCTGCCGCTGATCCTGGTGACGGTGTTTGGCAATCGTCTGCTGCCGAAGAGCGGCCCGTGGATGGAGACGGTGAAAACCGCGTTCGGTTTTGTCATTCTGGCGCTCCCGGTATTCCTGCTGGAACGCATCATCGGTGATGTCTGGGGTACACGTCTGTGGGCGTTGCTCGGCGTGGCCTTCTTCAGCTGGGCGTTTATCGTGAGTCTGGGTGCGAAGAAGCCGTGGATGCGTCTGGTACAGATCCTTCTGCTGGCGGCCGCGCTGGTGAGCGTCCGTCCTTTGCAGGACTGGGCGTTTGGCACACCGACAGGTCAGACGCAGGCTCATCTGAATTTTATACAGATTAAGAACGTGGATGACCTTAACCGCGCCCTGGCGCAGGCGAAAGGCAAACCGGTCATGCTCGATCTCTATGCCGACTGGTGCGTGGCCTGCAAAGAGTTTGAAAAATACACCTTCAGCGATCCGCAGGTACAACACGCGCTGAGCGATACCGTTCTGCTTCAGGCGAACGTTACCGCCAACAGCGCGCAGGATAAGGCGCTGCTGAAGCAACTTAACGTGCTCGGTTTGCCTACCATCCTGTTCTTCAACGAACAGGGGGCAGAACAGCCGACGCAGCGTGTAACCGGGTTTATGGACGCGACGGCATTCAACGCGCATTTGCGCAATCGCCAACCGTAAACAACACTTTAGACGGGACAAACCGTTGGGAATAGCGGAGGAGATAACCGTGCAACGCGAAGACGTACTGGGACAAGCCCTGCAATTACTTGAGATTCAAGGGATCGCCAGCACCACGCTTGAGATGGTAGCCGACCGTATCGATTACCCTCTGGATGAACTTAAGCGCTTCTGGCCGGATAAAGAGGCGCTGCTTTATGATGCCCTGCGCTATCTCAGCCAGCAGGTGGATATCTGGCGCAGGCAGCTGATGCTGAATGAAGAACTGACCACCGAGCAAAAGCTGCTGGCACGCTATACCGCGCTGACGGAGTGTGTCACCAACAACCGTTACCCTGGGTGCCTGTTTATCGCCGCCTGCACCTACTTCCCCGATCCCGGACATCCTATCCATCAGCTGGCAGATCAGCAAAAACGTGCGGCGCACGAGTTTACACACGAGCTGCTGACCACACTTGAAGTGGATGACCCGGCGATGGTCGCGAAGCAGATGGAGCTGGTGCTGGAAGGTTGCCTGAGCCGTATGCTGGTGAACCGTAGCCAGGCTGATGTGGATACGGCGCACCGTCTGGCGGAAGATATTTTGCGGTTTGCACAGTGCCGTATGGGTGGTGCACTGACCTAAGCCAGCATTCCCGTCCAGGCGGAGATAAACAAACACAGCGCCATCACGCGCTGAAATCGCACCATCGCCACGGTGGTGCGGAAAATCCGGTTTACCGCCTTCCCCAGCCACGCCCAGCACAACAAACAGACCACTGAGATCGCCAGGAACCATAGCGCCATCAGCGCAATATCCCGTAATGCATGGTCGCTTGCCGGCGCAAACAGACTGACAACTGCCAGCGCCATCATCCAGGTTTTCGGATTCACAACCTGTAATAACGCCGCCGCCCGGGCGGTAAATCGTACATGGCGTCTGGAGGAGAGATTCGCGGCCGGGGCGCTAAACAGCTGCCAGCTCATCCAGGAAAGCCATAGCACACCCGCCCAGCTCATCACCTGACGTATCAGCGGATACTGGCGTAATGCTTCTCCTGCCCCTGCGCCGGAAACCAGAACGATAGCGCTGGCGGCAATACACCCACCGAGGATCGCAGGAACCGTATTTTTTACGCCAAAGTGCTGACTGTTAGTCAGTACCAGAATATTGGTTGGCCCCGGCGTAATGGAGGCGACAAACGCAAACAGCAGAAAGGATAATAAATTCACAGGTGGCTCCTTTTTAGTAGAGCCATGAATGTGCCGTTATTTTCTGTAAACGTCTGGAAGGTTTGTGCACAACCGACGGTAGTGTGCCGGAGAAATACGGTACGCCCGCTGGAACCAGCGACCAAGATGGCTTTGATCGGCAAAACCCACTGCCGTGGCAACATCAACAGGCAGTCCCCCACACGCCAGCATCTGTCGGGCCTTTGCCAGACGCAGCTGGATAAGCCAGGCGTGCGGCGCGAGGTGAAACTCGCGCTTAAAGCAGCGGGTGAGGGTAAAACGATCCGTCCCCGTCTCACGCGCAAGGTCTGATAGCCCCACGTTTTCGCCGATATGCGCATAGAGATAGTCACGGGCACGATGCGCCACGGCGGAGCTTTGTAACTGAGACGGGAGTCTCTTACGCCAGTGGCAGTGGGCTGTAATCTGAGAGAGCAGGTTATCCATTGTGCTTTGCTGTACGATTTTCATTTCATCGTTATGCAACGAGGCGAACGTATCACCGATAGAGCGCACCAGCTGAGGCTCCCGCGTCAGCGTTTGGGCAAAGTGGAGGGTGTAGCTCCCGGGAGTCGCGTCGTACAGACCCTGAAGCGTACGGGTGAGCCAGCGTTCATCGAGATAAAAGGTCAGATAAGTAAAGCCACCCTCTACCGGCGCATCACCGTCATGGATTTCACCAGGCTCAAGTAAAAAAGCATCGCCCGGCTGGCTATGGTGCCGTTCACGCCGACAGTGGAACTGCTGCGTGCCGGAAAGGGTTATTCCGACCAGATAGCTGTCGTGCCAGTGGGGATCAAAGGCGTGCCCTTCGAAATGTGCCTTGATTGTTTCAATACCTGTTTCTGCATGCTGACGCAGCTCAAGCCAGTCATTTGCCATACTGCCCTCCTCTTTACCGTCAGCATTGTCATAGCTTGCCTGAACTGTCTGGAAGATTTGTGCAATTTCAGCGCACAAACGGACAGATTGCCGCAAACTTAAGCAGTTGAACAGCTTTTCCCGAAATAATGTTGACGATCGCGCGCGATTGCGGTTTAATGCGCTCCGTTGCCCGGATAGCTCAGTCGGTAGAGCAGGGGATTGAAAATCCCCGTGTCCTTGGTTCGATTCCGAGTCCGGGCACCACTATTCAAAGAACCCAGCCTATGGCTGGGTTTTTGCTTTTCTGCGTTTATCAAAACCTTACCTTATTTTTATTCCTGTTATCTCTTTCCGGTAAGATCGTGCGATTAGCATTGCCCGGTGGCGCTGCGCTTACCGGGCCTACAAAACCTGTAGGCCGGATAAGGCGAAGCCGCCATCCGGCTTGATTTCTGACGCACAAAGCAAAAAACCCC
>NZ_JADBQL010000016.1:0-256346 GCF_014895905.1 Enterobacter cloacae complex sp. P15RS
TAATTTAACGGGTACCTCCTACATATAGAATTTATTTTTGGTCGCTAGTTTATGATGTGTATAAGTCACAGGGGGTGTGGGGTGTGGGGTGTGTTTTGTTATTTAGAGTCAGACTTGTATTCGTACTCGTAATAGCCGTAATCCTGATACCCGGTCGCGCGGCGGAAGATGGAGTTCAGGATGACCCCTTTCACCTCAATGCCGTTCTGCTCGAAGCGGCTCAGGCTGGTTTCCACTTCCTTCAGGGTGTTCACCGCATAGCGTGCAACCATCAGCGTGGTGCCCGCATGACGCCCCACGACGGCGGCGTCAGTGACGGCCAGAATTGGCGGGGTATCGATCAGCACCAGGTCATAGTTTTTGCTCGCCCACTCGATCAGCTGCGTGAAGCGCTCGCTCATCAGCAGTTCAGACGGGTTCGGCGGCACCTGACCGCGCGGGATCAGGTCAAATTTCGGAATCGACGTCGGCTTGGCGCTCTCGCTGATTTCCCCTTTCCCGAGCAGGATTTCGGACAGGCCGTTAACGTTGTTGGTCCCCAGCAGCTCATGGGTGTAGCCCTTACGCATATCGCAGTCGATCAGCAGCACGCGCTTGTTGGTCTGGCTCACCACCGCCGCCAGGTTGGCGCAGACGAAGGTTTTACCGATTGACGGGCTCACACCGGTCATCATCAGGACGTTGTTTTTGGCCTGCATCATGGCGAAGTGGAGGCTGGTACGCAGGCTGCGCACCGCTTCAATCGCCAGGTCGGTCGGGTTACCCACGGCCAGCAGCTGGCTCTGTTTGTAACGCTTCACGCCCTTAACGGTTTTGACGTTGTCACGCGACTTCTGCCACTCGGAAAGCGGGATGCTGGCGTAAACGCTGATACCGTGCTCTTCCAGCACCTGCGGGCTTTCGATACCGCGGTTGAACAGGGAGCGCAGCAGCACGCCGACGATGGAGAGCATCAGGCCGAGAATAATGCTGCCGAAGATAATCAGCGCCTTCTTCGGCTTCAGCACGCCCGGCTGGGTAATCGCCGGGTCAACGATACGCACGTCGCCGACGGTGCTGGCTTCGGTGATTTTCAGCTCCTGCTGTTTGTTCAGCAGCTGCATATACACCTGCTGGCCAGATTCCACGTCACGCGTCAGACGCACGATTTCCTGCTGCGTCTTCGGCATCGCGGTCACGCGGTCGTTCAGCTTCGCCTTCTCTTCTTCCAGCGTGCGGCGTTTCTCCAGCAGCGTGCGGTACGCCGGGTGACGCTTGGTATAGAGCTTGGAAATTTCCGCCTCTTTGAAGGTCAGCTCGTTCAGCTGCGCGTCGATATTGACCATGGAGTCGAGAACCGATTTCGCCTCCAGCGGCAGGTCGACGGAGTCTTTATCCTGACGGTACGCGTTCAGCTTGTTCTCGGCGTCGTCCAGGCGGTTGCGCACTTCCGGCAGCTGTTTACTGAGGAACGCCAGGCTTTTCGCGGCTTCCGCAGACTTGCGCTCGATATTCTGCTCAAGATAGTTGCGGGTGATGCTGTTCAGGATGTCGCGAATTTGATCTTTATCTTCACCGGTGAAGGTCATGCTCAGAACGCCGGTGTCCTTGCCGTTTTCGGTAACGGTCAGGTTGTTTTGCAGATTGTTGATCATCCCGAGCGTGGAGAACTTGGTGACCGTAAACTCACCGCCCTCGTGCGCGTGGATGGCGCCAACCCGGATGCTCACGCCGTCTTTGGTCAGCATCTGCCCCACCTCACCGCGCACGCTCAAGCCCGCGTCGCTGGTCAGCTGATACTGTTTCGGTCCCAGCACGGTCAGGGTAAAGGTTTGGTCCCCTGCCCCTTTTGGAATCACGAAGTCGGTGACTTTTACCGTATCGTTACTGCGTCCCATCAGGCGATCCCAGCCTGCGCCAAATACCGGGAAGGTATTTTTGGTGACCGCAATATCCAGCCCCAAATCGTGAACCGTTTTGCCCAGAACCAGGCGCGACTGGATCAGCTGAATTTCAGCTTCCGACGCCGGTGGCTTATTGGCCAGCGCCGAGCCGATATCCTGAACCAGTGAGTTACCGGTATTTTGTTCGATCTGCACCAGCGCATCGGCGCTGTAAATCGGCGTCGCGAACAGCGTATAAACGATCGCCGCCACGGCAAAAACGGCGGTAATACCCAGCACCCACCATTTCGCTTCAATAACAGTCCCGACAAGACGACCGATATCGATTTCATCACTGCCCGACGTCGGGGCGGCAGAAGGTTTTGTTTTTTCTGTCATTGTTATCCCTGCTGAGCTTTCAGTGCCTGCGCCCACTGGCGGGCAGACTGGTCTAGTAAGGTGTATACCGCCTCAAAGGCCTCGCGGCTCTTGCGATACGGATCGGGAATTTCGCGCTCACCATCCCAGTGACCAAACAGCATCACCTTGCCGCGCATCTCCGGTGCGATATCGCACAGCGCGTGAATGTGGCGTTTTTCCATCGCGAGGATCAGGTCATATTCCCGGCACATCCGGCCAGAGACCTGACGGGCAACGTGCCCGTCGAGTGAGAGGTTATGTTCAAGGGCTACGCTTGATGCACGCTCGTCGGCACCTTTTCCAACCAGCGCGCCAAGCCCTGCGGAGTCGACCGTTAACGCAGGCTGGTAATTCTTCAGCAGCCTTTCAGCCGTGGGGGAACGGCAAATGTTCCCCACGCACACCACCAGAATTTTGTTAAACATCGCGGCTTACCAGGTATGAATGTCGCTCGCCGTATCCGTCATGTAGCGAACGCCACTGATGGTAGGCAGCAACTGGTTGATCAGACGGTTCCAGCGGGCAACCGGCGCGGTGGTGACGTAGACCACATCGTATGGCTGGAGACGGAACGACGTTGCCATGACCAGAGACGTCGCGTCGGACATATCCAGCTGGTAGATATTGGCAATCTTGCCCTTCGCGTTCTCGCCTTTGATTGGACGGATCACGAAGATGCCGCTGGCGTTGGAGGCGGTCAGATCGATGCCTTCCGCATTGCCCAGCGCTTCGGTCAGGGTCATACCGCTGAAGTCCATCTTGAGGGTGCTCTGTTTCTTCACTTCGCCCATCACGAACACTTTCAGATCGTCATTGCGCGGCACGTAAAGAATATCGCCCGGATAAAGCAGGCGGTTCTGGGTCAGGTCGCCGTTCTGCATCAGCGCCTGAAGCGAAATGCGCTGCTCTTTGCCGTTGTGGGTCAGCACCACGTTGCGCCAGTCGGCGCCGTCGGTTAAACCGCCCGCGGCGTTGATCGCGTCCAGAACGGTGAGCGGTACGTTGGTGATAGCCTGCTGGCCGGATTTGTTAACCTGGCCGGAGATATACGCTTTCTGGGAGCGGAACGCGGCGATATTAACGTCCACCTGCGGGTCAGCAATGTACTGCGCCAGGCGGCCGGTAATATCACTACGGATCTCAGCAAGCGTTTTGCCCGCAACGTGCACTTTACCAATGTACGGATAGAACATGGTGCCATCGGACTGGACCCAGTTACCGGTGTCGCTTGAGCTGCGGTACTGGCCCGCAGGCGTGGTCAGTTCCGGGTGATCCCAGACGGTCACGTTAATAACGTCACCCGGCCCCACGCGATACTGGTAAGAGGCAATTTCCTGGTCCAGCGACATATTTGGCTGAGCAACGTTTGGACGCGGGCGCAATTGTTCTACCAGACGTGGGGTTAATGGATAAACATTCACCATTTTGTCGAGATCAAAGTCAGCGTCCTGCTGCTTAATCACATCCTTGCCCATTGTTGACATATTGCTGCCGGGAAAGACCGTGCAACCACTCATCAAGGTCACAGACACCAATAATGGCATCAATTTCATTTTGGATTTCATCATTGATTATTTATCACTTTGGCAGAGTAATTATCCTGTGCAATTTAAATAAGCGCGGGTCGTGGTGACAATCAGAATGCAGTTAATCATTTAGCAATATAACTGGCATCAGTCCTAAAGTAAGCTTATTCATCTGTTGGCTATTGACAGAATAATTGAGGCTGATTCACACGCTTTCAGGCACGCTACCGCCCTTGGCTTTCAGTTACCAATACACTGACTAAACAATGCGTTATGGATAGACACCCTTCTGAACTTGGCCTTTTGTAGAATATATCAACCACGTCAAAGGCACGGTTGATAATGAATTACCTTCACTAAAGACCGAAACAAAAATAGCAACAAGGAAATTTAACATTTGATGCTGGGAGAATTGTTGCAGCTAACCTAATAGCAGGCAAGGAGACAACCGTCCTAATATTCGTTTTTAAGATTAATATTAAGAGCAAAGTTTTGATGTTTTCGGATTTTCTTTATATTGACAAAATTGCGCGCCAAACCATTTACTGCGATATATCCTAAATATCGTTCATTGTAATTAAATCTTCGCAATTAACTTATTTACAGCGCGCCCTAAATCGGTTTTACCTCATTGTAGCATTAAGAGAAATCTCACCCCGGCATTGCAATTTTGGTCGGCTTTATCCATGATCGAAGTGTGACATTCGTCATATAACAGAAGGTATTGCGTTTACTATGGAATGGATTGCCGATCCATCAATCTGGGCCGGGCTGGTGACGCTCGTCGTCATTGAATTAGTGCTCGGGATTGATAACCTGGTGTTTATCGCCATCCTTGCGGATAAATTGCCTCCCTCGCAGCGCGACCGCGCCCGCGTGACGGGACTTCTGCTCGCCATGGTGATGCGTCTGCTGCTGCTGGCCTCTATCTCCTGGCTGGTCACGCTGACCAAACCCCTCTTCACCGTTCAGAGCCTGAGCTTTAGCGCCCGCGATCTGATCATGCTTTTCGGCGGGCTGTTCCTGCTGTTCAAGGCCACCGTTGAGCTTAACGAGCGGCTGGAGGGGAAAGACAGCGAAAACCCCACCCAGCGACGTGGCGCTAAATTCTGGCCGGTGGTCGCACAAATCGTGGTGCTGGACGCCGTCTTCTCTCTCGACTCGGTGATCACCGCCGTCGGGATGGTTGACCACCTGGCCGTGATGATGGCCGCCGTGATCATCGCCATCACCCTGATGGTGCTCGCCAGCAAGGCCCTGACGCGATTTGTAAACAGCCACCCGACCATCGTGATCCTGTGCCTCAGCTTCCTGCTGATGATTGGCTTTAGCCTCGTTGCGGATGGCTTCGGCTTCCATATCCCGAAAGGCTACCTGTACGCCGCAATTGGCTTCTCGGTGCTGATTGAGTTCTTGAACCAGCTGGCCATCTTCAACCGCCGCCGCTTTCTCTCCGCGAACCAGACGCTGCGACAGCGCACCGCCGATACGGTAATGCGCCTGCTGAGCGGTAGAAAAGAGGATGCCGAGCTGGATGCCGAGTCCGCGGCGATGCTTGCCGACCACAGCGACGGGCAGATCTTCAACCCGCAGGAGCGCCGGATGATAGAGCGCGTGCTCAATCTCAACCAGCGCTCCGTCAGCAGCATCATGACCTCCCGTCACGACATTGAGCATATAGATCTGACGGCGCCGGAAGAGCAGATCCGCGCCCTGCTGGATAAAAACCAGCACACCCGCGTGGTCGTCACCGGCGGGGACGAGGAAGAAGAGCTGCTGGGCGTGGTGCACGTGATCGACCTGCTGCAACAGCAGCTGCACGGTGAGCCGCTCAACCTGCGCGCGCTGGTGCGCCAGCCGCTGGTCTTCCCGGAAGCGCTGCCGCTGCTCTCCGCGCTGGAGCAGTTCCGTAACGCGCGTACCCACTTCGCGTTTGTCGTGGATGAATTTGGCTCTGTGGAAGGGCTGGTGACGCTCAGCGACGTTATGGAAACCATCGCCGGTAATCTGCCAAATGAGGTGGATGAGATCGACGCGCGCCACGATATCCAGAAAAACGCCGACGGCAGCTGGACCGCTAACGGCCACATGCCGCTTGAAGATCTGGTGCAGTTCGTTCCGCTTCCGCTCGACGAGAAGCGCGAATACCACACCATCGCCGGTTTGCTGATGGAATATCTGCAACGTATTCCGCAGCCGGGCGAAGAGGTTCAGGTGGGGGATTACATGATTAAAACCTTGCAGGTGGAAAGCCATCGCGTGCAGAAGGTGCAGCTGATCCCGCTGCGCGGTGACGATGAGAGGGATTTTGAGGTGTAAAAAAGCCGGGTGGCGCTTCGCTTACCCGGCCCACGGTGTCTGGCTTTTGTAGGCCGGGTAAGGCGAAGCCGCCACCCGGCACAACAGGCATCAGAGCTTATCGAGCAGTTTTTTCACGTCCTTACCTGACTGGGACTCTTTATTGCGATCCGCCCAGTCATTCAGCCGACGTTTCGCTTCATCCTGAAGATGCTTACGCAGGATCTGATCGACCTGCAAATTGTAGTTCAGCGCCTGCCACTTTCCGTAGACGCGCAGCGGTATTGGCGTCTCTTTCAGGAACTCAACAAGCTGGCCTTCACCTTCCCAGCCGGCCTTCACGCGGACGTTGAAGCGGGTGTCAGCCGTCTCTTTCACCAGATCCAGCGCACCGTTTCCGGTCAGCGCCAGCAGAGACGAGGTTCCCTGCATCTCGTCGAGCGAGAGCTGACCGTTGTCGAGGGCAAGCTCGCTGGTAAAGCTGTCGAGACGGGTGGCGCTGTCGTAGTTTTCATTTGCCTTCACATTGCTGCTGCGCTCTACCGCCTGCTGCACCAGCTGCTGGAAGTTCAGCCCTTCCATGCGCGAATCTTTCAGCTCAACGTGCGCCCGCCCCTGCCAGCTCCGGCGGAAGGCGTCCGCATCAATCTTCGTGCCGGAGAAATCCCCCGCCAGCGACAGCTGCCCCGTCAGGGCAATCGGATAGTTAAAGGCTTTCAGGATGGTGCCAATCTCAACGTTTTCCAGACGCGGCTGGAACGCGGCGCTGGCAACGTCTTTGCGTACGTCCAGCGTGCCCGGCAGGGAGAGATTCCCGGCCCCCATTTTTCCGCTGAGCTCAGAGATAACCAGCAGGCCATTGTGGTTGAACATCTGGCTGCTGACGTCGGTAAAATCAATCCCACGCCAGCGCACGCTGTTCGCTTTCAGCAGGATGTCGGCGGTAAAGCCCCGCAGGCCGTTGTATTCAGGCCGATCGAGATTGGAGGAGATCACCGGACGCGTTTGCGTGACCTGGCTTTGCCCTACCTGCGTGACCCCCTCATCGGCTGCGTTCACCGGTTGCGAAGGAAGCAGATTCTCAAGGTTCAGCCTGTCGAATTGCAGATCCAGCACCCACTTAGGTTTTTCATCAAGCGTGACGCTCGCCTGTCCTTTAAGAGTACTGTCGTTCGCCTGGAGGTTTAGCGCGTTCAGTTCCAGCTGTTTGCGCTCTTCATGCCAGACCGCCTGCATCGTACCCTGGCCAGCGATCCCTTTTGTGGGTAAATCCGCGCCGGTCAGCTGCCAGTTGAGCTGCTGAATATCCGCCGTCAGCTGATGCGGGTAGTCCGAAGCGTTTACATTCGCGTTCATCGACAGGTTGAGATCGCGCTGATTGCGGTTGATCCGCCCGGAGAACTCCACGGTGGCGTGATGGCTGGCGTCCTGCTCCATCCTGAGGTTGATATTGCGTACGGTGATCTGCTCGTCGTCCTCGTGCTGGAAAACCAGCACGCTGTCAGCGACCTTCAGACTACCAATATCGAACGACCAGCCAGCGTCAGACGGGACGTCAGGCAAGGTGTTTTCATGCGGTTCGACCGGGGCATCCGCCTGACGAACGGCTTCGGTTTGTGGCGTAAGCTGGATCACCGCGCCCTTCAGCATCACCTGTTCGACCTGGAGCTGATGGGACAAGAGCGGGATGAGCGCGACATCAAGACGCATGTTATCCGCGGTCACCAGCGGCTGCGCGGCGCCCGGCGCGGTAAGTGACATGCGCCCGGAGAGAATGCTGAGCTGAGGCCAGACGTGCCAGCGCAGCGGCCCGTCCAGCTTGAGTTCATACCCGCTGCGCGCTTCAACCTGTCGCACCATATAGGCCCGGAAGTCGTTCGGGTTAACCAGCAGCACCAACGCTGAAAGGCCAGCCACCAGCACCACCAGCAAAATCATCAGCGTTGTCAGAACTCTTCTCATGGCTTCCTCAGTGAACTCACAGATCAGTCTTTATCGATACGACTGGCAACCGCACCCTGCTGGTCGCGATATTTTGCGTCCTGACGGCGGTTATAAGGACGGTCTGCCGGGCCGGTCAGCGGTTCGAAGCTCAACGCACCAATCATCATTCCCGGGCGAAGCGCCAGCGGCAGTTTACCGGCGTTAAAGAACTCCAGCACGATACGGCCAGACCAGCCCGGATCGATACGGTGCGCGGTAACGTGCACCATCAGGCCCAGACGTGCCAGGGAAGAGCGTCCGTCAAGCCAGCCCACCAGATCCGCCGGCAGCGTGACGGACTCAAAGGTCACCGCCAGCGCCAGTTCGCCAGGATGGAGATAAAACGCTTCGCCTTCTTCAATGACGATTTCGTCACTCA
Organism: Enterobacter cloacae complex sp. P15RS; assembly: GCF_014895905.1. Lineage (NCBI taxonomy): Bacteria > Pseudomonadati > Pseudomonadota > Gammaproteobacteria > Enterobacterales > Enterobacteriaceae > Enterobacter > Enterobacter cloacae complex sp. P15RS. Next base: position 8,469 of record NZ_JADBQL010000016.1, read on the forward strand.
TGACGCGATCCAGCGCCGCACTGACTTCGTCTTTCGGCCCGCTGAGGTCGATAAACGGTGCCGTGTGGCCGCTGAAGGTGCGGAATTTATTCCCCAGACGCACATCGACGGTCACGCCGTTAATACGCTCAACCGGCGGACGCGGGGTGATAGACAGGCGGCCTTCATCCAGCCAGGCTTCTATATCGCGGTCACAAAGACGCATGGCACTTTCTCCTTTCGTGCATCGCGCCCTGAAGCTTTACGGCGTCAGGGCAAAACCAGGTTATCTCTGAACGGTACACAATTCACGCGGCTTATTCAAAAAACTGACTGATTTTCGCTTTTAAGATGTCAATAGCAATACGGTTTTTACCGCCGCGAGGAACAATAATATCGGCGTATTGTTTTGAAGGCTCAATAAATTGCAGGAACATCGGGCGAACGGTTTTCTGATACTGCGCCATCACCGAGTCCATGGAGCGGCCGCGTTCGTTAACGTCGCGTTTGATACGCCGCATCAGGCAGATATCCAGCGGGGTGTCGACGAAAATCGAGAAGTTCATTGATTCGCGCAGACGGGCGTCGGTGAGCAGCAAAATCCCTTCAAGGATAATGACTTTCTTGGGCTCGATGCGGATCGTTTCCTGAGTGCGGGTATGTTCCACGTAGCTGTAGACGGGCAGTTCAATCGCCTCGCCGCGCTTCAGCGCTTCCAGATGCTGGAACAGCAGGCTGTGATCCATCGCACTGGGATGGTCGTAGTTGGTTTTTACGCGCTCTTCCATCGAAAGATGGGATTGATCTTTGTAATAGCTGTCTTCGGGAATAACACCGATATGCTCATCACCCACTTGTTCACGCAGTTCGCGATAAAGCGTACTGGCAATAAGACTTTTACCTGAAGCCGATGCGCCGGCGATGCCTATGATGACGCACTGATGAGACTTATCAGTCATAAATTTAGCGACCTGATTAACCTGGATGTAAGGAAGGACGACGCCGGAGCGTCAAACGCGGCAATTATAGGGATTTCGGGGGCGTGATACCAGTCGAATGCGCAGGTTATGCGAGGCGGGCTGAAAAGCGCCCCTTCTCGCCTTTAGCGAAATTTTTACGCGCGTTTAATCGCCATTTCCACACCCTTCTTCGCAGAGTCACTATTTTATAAGTCTATGAAGTCAAAATCTGAGCACTCAGCATATGAATTGTAAAATGTTTGTACTAGCATAAACCAAATTATTACTTTTACGCGTCCGGACCTGGCTCCTGACAACACGGCGTCCCTGGATAGAGCGGTAATGAATAAACAATACCAGCGGGTTTTGGTCACTACCCCACATCCTTTACTGCGGCTTGTCTGTCTGGGTCTGGTCACGTTCATCTTCACCTTATTTTCCCTTGAACTGACTCGCTTCGGTACGCTGCTGGCGCCATTGTGGTTTCCGACCTCAATCATGATGGTGGCGTTTTACCGCCACGCGGGAAAAATGTGGCCCGGCATTGCGCTCGCCTGCTCCTTTGGCAATATTTTTGCCTCGTGGATGCTGTTCTCATGGGAATCGATCAGCATCACCTACACGGCGATCAATATCATTGAGGCCACCATCGGCGCGCTGTTACTGCGTAAGCTTCTCCCGTGGTATAACCCGCTGCAAAACCTCAACGACTGGGTCCGACTCGCCCTCGGCAGTGCCGTTGTGCCGCCGCTGGTAGGCGGCATTCTGGTGCATTTTCTGGTGCCGAGCGCGGAGCCGCTGCGTAATTTTCTTTTCTGGGTTCTGTCAGAATCCATTGGCGCACTGGCGCTGGTGCCGTTAGGTCTGCTGTTTAAGCCGCATTATCTGCTGCGCCATCGCAACCCAAAACTGCTGCTGGAAACGCTGGTCACCCTGGTCGTTACGCTGGTTCTGAGCTGGACGGCAATTACCTGGCTGCCGTGGCCGTTCACCTGCATCATCGTTCTTTTGATGTGGAGCGCGGTGCGCCTGCCGCGTATGGAAGCGTTCCTGATCTTTTTATTCACCATCATGATGGTATCCCTGATGATGGCGCGAAACCCGCTCTCCATGACGCCCTCCAGCATGATCGTCACCTTCAACGCGCCGTGGCTCCCCTTCCTGATGATGCTGCTCCCCGCTAACATTATGACGATGGTGATGTATGCCTTCCGGGCCGAGCGTAAACACATCACGGAAAGCGAAGAGCGTTTTCGTAATGCGATGGAATATTCCGCGATAGGCATGGCGCTGGTGAGCATTGAGGGCCAGTGGCTCCAGGCCAACAAGGCGCTGTGCAATTTCCTCGGTTACAGCCAGTCGGAGCTCCAGTCGCTCACGTTCCAGCAGTTAACCTGGCCGGAAGATTTAAATACCGACCTGGAACAGCTCGAACAGCTGATCCACGGCGAGATCAACACCTACAGCCTCGAAAAACGCTACTACACCCGCAACGGCGAGGTGGTCTGGGCGCTGCTGGCCGTCTCCGTCGTGCGACATGCCGACGGTACGCCGCTCTACTTTATTGCTCAGATTGAAGACATCAACGACCTGAAACAGACCGAGTGGGTGAATAAGCGCCTGATGGAACGCATCACCCTCGCTAACGAAGCCGGTGGGATTGGCATCTGGGAGTGGGATCTTGAGCCAGACGTGATTAGCTGGGATAAGCGTATGTTTGAGCTGTACGAGATCCCTGCGCACATAAAGCCCTCCTGGCAGCTCTGGCATGACGCCATCGTGCCTGAAGATCGCGCGAACGCCGAACGGGTGCTGCGTGAATCACTCCAGGCCAGGGTCCCCTTCAAGCTGGAATTTCGCATTCGCGTCAAGGATGGCATTCGCCACATTCGTTCCCTGGCAAACCGGGTGCTGAACAAACAGGGCGAAGTGGAGCGGCTGTTAGGCATCAACATGGATATGACCGAGGTGAAGCAGCTGAACGAGGCGCTGTTCCAGGAAAAAGAGCGCCTGCATATCACCCTCGACTCCATCGGCGAAGCGGTGCTGTGTACCGACGTCGACATGAACATCACCTTTATGAACCCGATCGCCGAAAAGATGAGCGGCTGGTCGCAAAGCGAAGCGCTGGGTCAGCCCGTTCTGGAGGTGCTGCACATTACCTTCGGCGAGAAGGGACCGTTAATGGAAAACATCCACAGCGGCGACATGTCCCGTACCGATATCGAACAGGACGTGGTGCTTAACTGCCGGAACGGCGGCAGTTTCGACATTCACTACAGCATTACCCCGCTCAGCACCCTGGACGGCCATACTATCGGCTCGGTGCTGGTGATTCAGGACGTAACCGAATCGCGCAAAATGCTGCGCCAGCTGAGCTACAGCGCCTCCCATGATGCCCTCACCCACCTGGCGAACCGCGTCAGCTTCGAAAATCACCTGAAGCGCCTGTTGCAGACGGTCCAGGAGACCCATCAGCGTCACGCGCTGGTCTTTATCGACCTTGACCGCTTTAAGGCGGTGAACGATACGGCAGGCCACGCGGCGGGCGACGCCCTCCTGCGCGAGCTTTCTTCGCTAATGCTGACCATGCTGCGCTCCAGCGACGTGCTGGCGCGTCTGGGCGGCGACGAGTTTGGCCTGCTGCTGCCGGACTGCAACGTCGAAAGCGCACGCTACATTGCGGGCCGGCTGATTGACGCCATCAACAGCTACCATTTTTCCTGGGAAGGACGCCTGCACCGTATTGGCGCCAGCGCGGGGATCACGCTGATTGACGACAGCAATTATCAGGCTGCGGAAGTGATGTCTCAGGCCGACATTGCCTGTTACGCCTCGAAAAACAGCGGGCGCGGCGTGGTCACCGTCTATGAACCCCAGCAGGAGCGGATCCACAGCACGCGCAGCATGATGTCGCTGGATGAGCAGTGGCACATGATTAAAGATAATCATCTGCTGATGATCGCCCGCAGCGTCGCCTCGCCGCGCATTCCCGAGAGCAGCAGCTTCTGGCTGATTTCCCTGCGGCTGTGGACCAGCCAGGGAGAAGTGCTGGAAGAGCATGCCTTCCGCGCCGGGCTCGGAGAGGCGGAGCTGCTGCACGCCCTTGACCGACGGATATTCAGCGAGTTTTTCCGTACCTATGCCGCACAGGTGGCGGCCAAAGGTATGGGCGTCGCGCTGCCGCTCTCAGAGGCGGGGTTAGCCAGCGTCACGCTGGTAAATGAACTGCTCGACCTGATTACCAAAGGCCCGCTGCCGGCGCGGCTGCTGCATCTGGCAATCGCCGTCGATGTGCTGAACAACACGGATGAAAACGTGCAGCAGGGTCTGCAAAAGCTTCGTCATGCCGGCTGCCGCGTGGTGCTAACCCGCGTCGGACGCGACATGAACGTCTTCAGTCAGCTCAGCGCCACCACCGCTGATTATCTGCTGCTGGATGCAGACGTGGTGACCAACGTCCACGGCAATCTGATGGACGAGATGATGGTGACCATCATTCAGGGCCACGCCCGGCGTCTGGGACTAAAAACCATTGCCGGGCCGTGCCATCAGTCGATCATGATGGATACGCTGTCGGGCATCGGCGTTGACTTTATTTACGGCGATACCATCGGGGAAGCGCAGCCGCTCGATTTACTGCTGAATACCAGCTATTTCGCCATCAACTGACGGCGACCAGCCGTCGGTGTACCAGATATGTAATAGCGCGTACGAGCGCCACGGCTGCCAGCGCTCGGCATAGCGACGGATCTGCGCGGGCGTCATGCCGGCAAAACGCTGCTTAATCAGATAATCATCCGGCAGGAAAACGTCCTTTGCCTGCCAGCCGCGCAGGGCCAGATAGTTAGCGGTCCAGCGTCCGATGCCGGGCCGCTGCTGTAGCGCCTTCATCCCGGCCTCCACGTCCGCAGGCGGGAACAGCGGGAATTCCCCGTCCACCACCGACTGCGCCAGATGAATCAGCGACTCCGCACGCCTGAGCGGCATCCCGAGGGCTTTTAACGCCAGCGGATCCGCCGCGGCCAGCACGTCTGGCGGAGGAAAGCACAGGTAGCCCGGCGCATCCTCGATGGGTTCACCGCACAGCGCCACCACCCGCGACGCCAGTTTTGCCGCCATCGCCACGCTCACCAGCTGCCCGAGAATGGCGCGCACGCCCTGTTCGTATGCATCCATCGCCCCCGGCAAACGTAACCCCGGACGCGCCTCGCCGAGATCGCCCAGCGCCTGCGCAATTTGCTGCGGATCGCAATCAAGATCGAACAGGCGGGCGATACGGTCGAGGCAGATGTCCGCCACCGGGATCAGGCCAGGGCTGAGCGACACCGCCAGCGTATGGGTTGCGCTGTCCGGCGTAACCCGAAAAACGCCCTGCTGCCCCGCATAGCCAAAACTGCGCTCGTAGTAAGCCTCCGTGACGGTCTCCACCCCGGTGACCGCACGCGCGGCAAGAAAGCCAAACATCCACTGCCAGTCGTAGGGCGGTTGCCAGTTCAGGGTGTACATCGTCTCTCCTTTTTTATTTATCTCAGCATAAACCGAAAGATAGCGTTGCGCCTTGCTTTCATATTCCTGTTGTCGCCTGGCAGACATTTCGCTAAAGTCTCGCCCCTTCTCACCGGCATGGGGATTTATTGTGTTTATTGGATTCGACTACGGGACCGCAAACTGCTCGGTTGCGATAATGCAAAACGGACAACCGCAGCTCCTGAAAATGGAAAACGGCAGTACGCTGTTGCCGTCAATGCTCTGCGCGCCCACGCGTGAAGCGGTGAGCGAGTGGCTGTTCCGCCATCATCAGGTTCCGGCCACGGCGGCAGAATCGCAGGCGCTGCTGCGCCGTGCGGTCAGTTTTAACCGCGAGGAAGATATCGACGTTACCCCTTCCAGCGTGCAGTTCGGCCTCTCTTCGCTCAGGCAGTACATTGACGATCCGGAAGAGGTTTACTTCGTTAAATCGCCTAAATCCTTCCTCGGCGCCAGCGGCCTGAAGCCGCAGCAGGTGGCGATGTTTGAAGATCTGGTCTGCGCGATGATGCTGCATATCCGCAATCAGGCGCAGTCGCAGGTGCCGGAGACCATCACCCAGGCGGTGATTGGTCGCCCGATCAACTTCCAGGGGCTGGGCGGTGATGAAGCCAACCAGCAGGCGCAGGGGATCCTCGAGCGTGCGGCGCACCGGGCGGGCTTTAGCGACGTGGTGTTCCAGTATGAGCCGGTTGCGGCGGGGCTGGATTTTGAAGCCACGCTGACGGAAGAGAAGCGGGTGCTGGTAGTGGACATCGGCGGCGGTACGACAGACTGTTCGTTGCTGCTGATGGGGCCGCAATGGCATCACCGTCGCGATCGTGAAAACAGCCTGCTGGGGCACAGCGGCTGCCGCGTCGGCGGTAACGATCTGGATATCGCCCTGGCGTTCAAGAGCCTGATGCCGCTGCTCGGCATGGGCGGACAAACCGAGAAAGGCATCGCCCTGCCGATCCTGCCGTGGTGGAACGCGATTGCCATCAACGACGTCCCTGCGCAGAGTGATTTTTACAGCACCGCGAATGGCCGTTTCCTCAACGATCTGGTGCGCGACGCACAGGATGCCGGGAAGGTCGCCCTGCTCTATAAAGTGTGGCGCCAGCGCCTGAGCTACAGGGTGGTGCGCACCGCCGAAGAGAGCAAAATTGCCCTTTCCGATCGTCCGGAGCAGGCCGTTTCATTGCCGTTTATTAGCGACAATCTGGCAACGACCATTACCCGGGAAGGGCTGGAACTGGCGCTGGCCCAGCCGCTACAGCGTATTCTGGAGCAGGTACAGCTGGCGCTGGAGAACGGCAAAGAGAAACCGGACGTGATTTACCTGACCGGCGGTAGCGCCAGTTCACCGCTGATCAAGAAGGCGCTGGCGGAACAGCTGCCGGGGATCCCCATTGCCGGCGGCGATGACTTTGGCTCCGTTACGGCAGGGCTGGCGCGCTGGGCGCAGGTGGTGTTTAGCTAATGCGGTTGTGCCGGGTGGCGCTGCGCTTACCCAGCCTACGTTTCGAGGATCTTGTAGGCCGGGTAAGGCGAAGCCGCCACCCGGCGAAACAGCGCGCCACACTCAGACCATTCCTGACAGTCTTCCATATTTCCTTCATTTTTCCGCTGTGTTAGCTGACTAAACTAGTATCATTCCCCGAAAGAGTTTCAGGATGAGAACGTATAACGATGAAAGGCAGTAACAAATCCCGCTGGGCGATCGCCGCTGGTCTGATTGTGGTGGTCCTTGCCGCCGCCTGGTACTGGCACAGCCAGTCCGCGAATTCCCCGGCACCGGCTGGCGCCAGTAGCCCCTCACAGCGCCCTGCGGGCAGTGGTCGCCACGGCATGCGCAGCGGCGCGTTGGCGCCGGTGCAGGCGGCAACGGCGGTGACGAAAGCGGTGCCTCGTTATCTCTCCGGGCTGGGAACCATCACCGCCGCCAACACCGTGACGGTGCGCAGCCGCGTGGACGGTCAGCTGTTGGCCATTCATTTCCAGGAAGGGCAGCAGGTCAAAGCCGGCGATCTGCTGGCAGAAATCGACCCAAGCCAGTTTAAGGTGGCCCTGGCGCAGGCGCAGGGGCAGCTCGCGAAAGACAAAGCCACCCTCGCCAACGCCCGCCGCGATTTAGCCCGCTATCAGCAGCTGGTAAAAACCAACCTCGTGTCGCGCCAGGAGCTGGATACCCAGCAGTCGCTGGTCAGCGAATCGCAGGGCACCATTAAAGCCGACGAAGCCGCGGTCGCCAGCGCCCAGCTCCAGCTGGACTGGAGCCGGATCGTTGCCCCCATCGACGGGCGCGTCGGCCTCAGGCAGGTGGACATCGGCAACCAAATCTCGAGCGGCGACACCACGGGCATTGTGGTGATCACCCAGACGCACCCTATCGATCTCGTCTTTACCCTGCCGGAAAGCGATATTGCGACGGTAGTCCAGGCGCAGAAAGCCGGTAAAGGGCTGGTCGTGGAGGCCTGGGATCGCACCAACAAGCAGAAGCTGAGCGAAGGTTCGCTGCTGAGCCTGGATAACCAGATCGACACCACCACCGGCACCATCAAGCTGAAGGCGCGCTTCAACAATCAGGACGATGCCCTGTTCCCGAATCAGTTCGTCAACGCGCGTATGCTGGTCGCGACCGAAGAAAATGCGGTAGTGATCCCGACGGCGGCTCTGCAAATGGGCAGTGAAGGCAACTTTGTCTGGGTGCTGAACAGTGAAAACAAGGTCAGCAAACACCTGGTGAAAACCGGCATCCAGGACAGCCAGACGGTGGTAATCGAGGCCGGGCTGTCCGCAGGCGACCGCGTCGTGACCGACGGTATTGACCGTCTGACCGAAGGGGCGCAGGTCGAGGTGGTGGAAGCTCAGACTACAGGAGCAAAAGCCTGATGCAGGTGATGCCGCCGAGCTCTACAGGTGGGCCATCACGCCTGTTCATTTTACGTCCGGTTGCGACGACCCTGTTGATGGTGGCGATCCTGCTGGCCGGGATCATTGGCTACCGTTTTCTGCCCGTGTCGGCGCTCCCGGAAGTAGACTACCCGACGATTCAGGTTGTCACCCTCTATCCGGGCGCCAGTCCGGACGTGGTGACGTCCGCAATCACCGCCCCGCTGGAGCGTCAGTTCGGCCAGATGTCTGGCCTGAAGCAGATGTCCTCCCAGAGCTCCGGCGGCGCCTCGGTCGTCACACTTCAGTTCCAGCTCGCGCTGTCGCTGGACGTCGCGGAACAGGAGGTGCAGGCCGCCATTAACGCCGCCACCAACCTGCTGCCGTCTGACCTGCCGAACCCGCCGGTTTACAGCAAGGTGAACCCGGCAGACCCGCCGATCATGACCCTTGCCGTCACCTCCTCCGCCATGCCGATGACGCAGGTGGAAGACATGGTCGAAACCCGCGTGGCGCAAAAGATTTCGCAGGTGACCGGCGTCGGGCTGGTGACGCTCGCAGGGGGACAACGCCCCGCCGTGCGCGTTAAGCTTAATGCCCAGGCCATTGCCGCGCTGGGGTTAACCAGCGAAACCATTCGCACCGCCATCAGCAGCGCCAACGTTAACTCAGCGAAGGGCTCGCTGGACGGCCCAACCCGCGCGGTCACGCTCTCCGCCAACGACCAGATGCAGTCCGCCGATGAATACCGCCAGCTGATTGTGGCCTATCAAAACGGCGCGCCAATCCGCCTCGGGGACGTTGCCACCGTTGAGCAAGGGGCTGAAAACAGCTGGCTCGGGGCGTGGGCCAATAAGCAGCAGGCGATCGTCATGAACGTTCAGCGCCAGCCGGGCGCGAACATTATTGATACCGCCGACAGCATTCGCACCATGCTGCCGCAGCTAGTGGAAAGCCTGCCGAAATCGGTCAGCGTGAAGGTGCTGTCGGATCGCACCACCAACATTCGCGCCTCGGTATCGGACACGCAGTTCGAGCTGATGCTGGCGATTGCGCTGGTGGTCATGATCATCTACCTGTTCCTGCGCAACGTTCCGGCAACCATTATTCCCGCCGTTGCCGTGCCGCTCTCGCTGGTGGGAACGTTCGCGGTAATGGTATTTCTCGACTTTTCGATTAACAACCTGACGCTGATGGCGCTCACCATCGCCACCGGGTTCGTGGTGGACGATGCCATCGTCGTTATCGAGAACATCTCGCGCTATATCGAAAAAGGTGAAAAGCCGTTAGCCGCCGCGCTGAAGGGCGCGGGAGAAATTGGCTTTACCATCATCTCGCTGACCTTCTCGCTGATTGCAGTGCTGATCCCGCTGCTGTTTATGGGGGATATCGTCGGGCGCCTGTTCCGCGAGTTTGCCGTGACGCTGGCCGTCGCCATTCTGATCTCTGCCGTGGTGTCGCTGACGCTGACGCCGATGATGTGCGCCCGCATGCTGAGCCATGACTCTTTGCGCAAGCAAAACCGCTTCTCCCGCGCCTCCGAGCGGATGTTCGAGCGCATCATTGCCGCCTACGGTCGCGTGCTGGCAAAAGTGCTGAACCATCCGTGGGCGACGCTCGGCGTGGCCCTCGGCACGCTGGCGCTCAGCGTCATGCTGTGGATTTTCATTCCGAAAGGCTTCTTCCCGATTCAGGACAACGGCATTATTCAGGGCACGCTCCAGGCCCCGCAGTCGGTCTCCTTCGCGAATATGGCGCAGCGCCAGCAGCAGGTGTCGGAAATCATCATGAAAGATCCGGCGGTGGAAAGCCTGACCGCCTACGTGGGCGTGGACGGCACCAACCCATCACTTAACAGCGCCCGCCTGCAAATTAACCTCAAACCGCTTGATGACCGCGACGATCGCGTCAACGCGGTGATCGAGCGCCTGCAACGCGCCGTGGCGCGCGTGCCGGGCATTCAGCTGTACCTGCAACCGATTCAGGATTTAACCATTGATACGCAGGTGAGCCGCACGCAGTACCAGTTCACGCTTCAGGCCACCTCGCTTGATGCGCTCAGCACCTGGGTGCCGCAGCTGGTGGACAAGCTGAAAGCGCTGCCGCAGGTTTCTGACGTCAGCAGCGACTGGCAGGACAAAGGGCTGGCGGCGTACGTGAACGTCAACCGCGACACCGCCAGCCGTCTGGGCATTACCATGTCCGACGTGGATAACGCGCTGTATAACGCTTTTGGCCAGCGTCTGATCTCCACCATTTACACCCAGGCGAATCAGTATCGCGTGGTGCTGGAACACAACACCGAGAACACGCCGGGGCTGGCCGCCCTGGACTCGGTGCGCCTGACCAGCAAAGATGGCGGTATTGTGCCACTCAGCGCGATTGCCACGGTGGAAGAGCGTCACGCCCCGCTGTCGATTAACCATCTCGATCAGTTTCCGTCTACCACCATTTCGTTCAACGTGCCGGACGGCTATTCCCTGGGCGAAGCGGTGGAGGCCATTCTGGGCGCGGAGAAGGAACTGAGCTTCCCGTCCGATATTCAGACCCAGTTCCAGGGCAGTACGCTGGCGTTCCAGGCCGCGCTGGGCAGCACCGTCTGGCTGATCGTCGCGGCGGTGGTGGCGATGTATATCGTGCTTGGCGTGCTGTATGAAAGCTTTATCCACCCGATCACCATCCTCTCCACCCTGCCGACGGCGGGCGTGGGGGCGCTGCTGGCGCTGATGCTGGCGGGAAGCGAGCTGGACGTGATTGCGATCATTGGCATCATCCTGCTTATCGGGATCGTGAAGAAAAACGCCATCATGATGATCGACTTTGCGCTGGCCGCCGAGCGCGAGCAGGGTATGGCGCCGCGCGAGGCCATTTACCAGGCCTGTCTGCTGCGTTTTCGTCCGATCCTGATGACCACCCTGGCGGCCCTGTTGGGCGCCCTGCCGCTGATGCTGAGCACCGGCGTGGGGGCAGAGCTGCGCCGTCCGCTGGGTATCGGCATGGTGGGCGGCCTGCTGGTCAGCCAGGTGCTGACGCTGTTTACCACGCCGGTCATCTACCTGCTGTTCGACCGTCTGGCGCTGTGGACGAAAAGCCGCTTCCCGAAACGTGAAGAGGAGGCGTAAGTGAAGTTTTTCGCCCTCTTCATTTACCGTCCGGTGGCGACGATTTTACTCTCCGTCGCCATCACCCTGTGCGGCGTGCTGGGCTTCCGCCTGCTGCCGGTGGCGCCGCTGCCGCAGGTGGATTTCCCGGTGATCATGGTCAGCGCCTCGCTGCCGGGCGCATCGCCGGAAACCATGGCCTCATCCGTGGCGACGCCGCTTGAGCGATCGCTTGGGCGAATTGCCGGGGTTAACGAGATGACCTCCAGCAGTTCGCTGGGCAGCACGCGCATCATTCTGGAATTTAACTTCGACCGGGACATCAACGGCGCGGCGCGTGACGTGCAGGCCGCGATTAACGCCGCCCAAAGCCTGCTGCCGAGCGGCATGCCGAGCCGTCCGACCTACCGCAAGGCCAACCCGTCCGATGCGCCGATCATGATCCTGACGCTCACGTCGGAGACCTACTCCCAGGGCGAGCTGTACGATTTTGCCTCCACGCAGCTGGCGCAGACCATCGCCCAGATTGACGGCGTGGGCGACGTGGACGTCGGCGGCAGCTCCCTGCCCGCCGTGCGCGTGGGCCTGAATCCGCAGGCGCTGTTTAACCAGGGCGTGTCGCTGGACGACGTGCGTTCCGCCATCAGCAACGCCAACGTGCGTAAACCGCAGGGGGCGATTGAGGACAGCAGCCACCGCTGGCAGATCCAGACCAACGACGAGCTGAAAACCGCCGCCGAGTATCAGCCGCTGATTATTCATTACAACAACGGCGCGGCGGTGCGCCTGAGCGACGTCGCCAGCGTTACCGATTCGGTGCAGGACGTGCGCAACGCCGGGATGACTAACGCCAAACCGGCCATTTTGCTGATGATCCGCAAGCTGCCGGAAGCCAACATCATCCAGACGGTGAACAGCATCCGCGAGCGGCTGCCGGAGCTTCAGGAAACCATTCCGGCGGCGATCGATCTCCAGATTGCGCAGGACCGCTCCCCTACCATCCGCGCCTCGCTCGAAGAGGTGGAGCAGACGCTGATTATTTCCGTCGCGCTGGTGATCCTGGTGGTGTTCCTGTTCCTGCGATCGGGTCGCGCCACGCTGATCCCGGCGGTGGCGGTTCCGGTGTCGCTGATTGGCACCTTTGCCGCCATGTACCTGTGCGGCTTCAGCCTTAACAACCTGTCGCTGATGGCGCTGACGATTGCCACCGGGTTTGTGGTGGATGACGCCATCGTGGTGCTGGAAAATATCTCGCGTCATCTGGAAGCGGGCATGAAGCCGCTCCAGGCGGCGCTTCAGGGTACGCGTGAAGTGGGCTTTACGGTACTGTCCATGAGCCTGTCGCTGGTGGCGGTGTTCCTGCCGCTGCTGCTGATGGGCGGCCTGCCGGGACGACTGCTGCGCGAATTTGCCGTCACGCTTTCCGTCGCCATCGGTATCTCACTGGTGATTTCGCTAACGCTGACGCCAATGATGTGCGGCTGGATGCTCAAGCGCAGCCAACCGCACTCGCAGCCGCGCCGGAAAGGCTTTGGCCGCGTCCTGATGGCAATGCAGTCAGGCTATGGCAAATCGCTGAAATGGGTGCTGAACCACACGCGTATTGTCGGGCTGGTGCTGATGGGCACCATCGTGCTCAACGTCTGGATGTACATTACCATCCCGAAAACCTTTTTCCCGGAGCAGGATACCGGCGTGCTGATGGGCGGTATTCAGGCAGACCAGAGCATTTCGTTCCAGGCGATGCGAGGCAAGCTTCAGGACTTTATGAAGATCATCCGTGAGGATCCGGCCGTAGACAACGTCACCGGCTTTACCGGCGGCTCGCGCGTTAACAGCGGGATGATGTTTATTACCCTTAAGCCGCGCGGTGAACGTCAAGAAACGGCGCAGCAGATCATTGACCGCCTGCGGGTGAAGCTCGCCAAAGAGCCGGGGGCAAACCTGTTTTTGATGGCCGTTCAGGATATCCGCGTCGGCGGACGACAGGCCAATGCCAGCTATCAGTACACCCTGCTCTCGGACGATTTAGCTGCCCTTCGCGAGTGGGAGCCGAAGATCCGAAAAGCGCTGGCCGCTCTGCCGCAGCTGGCGGACGTGAACTCCGACAGCCAGAACAACGGCGCGGAGATGGCGCTCACCTACGATCGTGAAACCATGGCCCGCCTGGGCATTAACGTGGAGGCGGCCAACAGCCTGCTGAACAACGCCTTCGGGCAGCGTGAAGTCTCCACCATCTACCAGCCGATGAACCAGTACAAGGTGGTGATGGAGGTGGATCCACGCTACACCCAGGACATCAGCGCGCTGGACAAGATGTTTGTGATCAATGATGACGGTAAGGCGATTCCGCTGTCGTACTTCGCCAGCTGGCAGCCCTCGAACGCGCCGCTGTCGGTGAACCACCAGGGGCTTTCCGCCGCCTCGACCGTCTCGTTTAACCTGCCAACCGGCTCGTCGCTGTCTGAGGCCAGCGATGCCATTAATCGCGCTATGACCCAGCTCGGGGTACCCTCCTCCGTGCGCGGCAGTTTTGCCGGTACGGCACAGGTGTTCCAGGACACCATGAATTCGCAGGTCATTTTGATTCTGGCGGCCATTGCCACGGTGTATATCGTGCTGGGCGTGCTGTATGAAAGCTACGTGCATCCGTTGACCATTCTCTCCACGCTTCCCTCTGCGGGCGTGGGGGCGCTGCTGGCGCTGGAGCTGTTCGGTGCCCCATTCAGTCTTATCGCGCTCATCGGGATCATGCTATTGATTGGCATCGTCAAGAAAAACGCGATAATGATGGTCGACTTTGCGCTGGACGCCCAGCGCAACGGCAACCTGACGCCGGACGAGGCGATATTCCAGGCCTGTCTGCTGCGTTTTCGCCCGATCATGATGACCACGCTGGCGGCACTCTTCGGCGCGCTGCCGCTGGTCATTTCCGGCGGCGACGGCTCTGAACTGCGTCAGCCGCTGGGGATCACGATTGTCGGTGGTCTGGTAATGAGCCAGCTCCTGACGCTCTACACCACGCCGGTGGTCTATCTGTTCTTCGACCGGCTGCGGCTGCGTTTTTCGCGTAAAAAGAGAACCACGGTGACCGAGTAAATGACCGACCTTCCCGGTAACGTTCGCTGGCAGTTGTGGATAGTCGCGTTCGGCTTCTTTATGCAGTCGCTGGACACGACTATCGTGAACACCGCCCTCCCCTCGATGGCAAAAAGCCTGGGGGAGAGCCCATTGCACATGCATATGGTGATTGTCGCCTACGTGCTGACGGTCGCCGTGATGCTGCCCGCCAGCGGCTGGCTGGCGGATAAGGTCGGCGTGCGGAACATCTTCTTCACCGCCATCGTGCTGTTTACCACCGGGTCTCTGTTTTGCGCTCAGGCCAATACCCTCGATCAGCTGGTGATGGCGCGCGTACTACAGGGCGTCGGCGGCGCAATGATGGTGCCCGTCGGGCGGCTAACGGTGATGAAAATTGTTCCGCGCGCGCAGTATATGGCGGCGATGACCTTTGTCACCCTGCCCGGTCAGGTCGGCCCGCTGCTTGGCCCGGCGCTGGGTGGTATTCTGGTGGAGTACGCTTCCTGGCACTGGATCTTCCTGATTAACCTGCCGGTCGGTATCATCGGCGCGATTGCCACCCTGACGCTGATGCCGAACTATAAAATGCAGACCCGGCGCTTTGATTTCTTTGGCTTCATCCTGCTGGCCGCCGGCATGGCGACGCTCACCCTGGCGCTGGACGGGCAAAAAGGGCTGGGGATTTCGTCCCTGTCGCTCGCCCTGCTGGTGGCGCTGGGTGTCACCGCTATTCTCTGGTATCTGTGGCATGCCAGAGGCAACGACAGGGCGCTGTTCAGCCTGAACTTGTTTAACACCCCAACCTACCGCCTGGGGCTTTTGGGCAGCTTCGCCGGACGTATCGGCAGCGGCATGCTGCCGTTTATGACGCCGGTATTTTTACAGATTGGGATGGGCTTTTCGCCGTTCCACGCGGGGTTGATGATGATCCCGATGGTACTCGGCAGCATGGGGATGAAGCGTATAGTGGTGCAGGTGGTAAACCGCTTTGGCTACCGCCGCGTGCTGGTGGCCGCCACGCTCGGGCTGGCGCTGGTCACCCTGCTGTTTATGGCCGTGGCGCTGATGGGCTGGTACTACGTCCTGCCGCTGGTGCTGTTCTGCCAGGGGATCGTCAACTCCATGCGCTTCTCGTCCATGAACACCCTCACGCTGAAAGATCTGCCGGACGAGCTGGCGAGCAGCGGTAACAGCCTGCTGTCGATGATCATGCAGCTCTCCATGAGCGTGGGGGTCACGGTGGCCGGCTTGCTGCTCGGCATGTACGGCCAGCACCACCTCAGCGTCGACACCCCCGTCGCGCATCAGGTCTTTTTATACACCTACCTCAGCATGGCGGCGATCGTCGCCCTGCCCGCTTTTATCTTTGCCAGAGTACCGAATGACACGACCAAAAATGTCGTGCTCCGACGCGGCAAAAGGAGTGCACCATGAAATTCTGGCGTCCGGGGATCACCGGTAAGCTTTTTGTGGCGATTTTCGCCACCTGTATTGTCCTGCTGATTACC
The DNA here is from genome assembly GCF_014895905.1 of Enterobacter cloacae complex sp. P15RS. NCBI lineage: Bacteria > Pseudomonadati > Pseudomonadota > Gammaproteobacteria > Enterobacterales > Enterobacteriaceae > Enterobacter > Enterobacter cloacae complex sp. P15RS. The sequence continues at coordinate 24,501 of NZ_JADBQL010000016.1, forward strand.
ATGCACTGGGCGGTGCGGGTCAGTTTTGAGCGCGGTTTTATTGACTACATCAAGCACGGTAACGAACAGCGCTTACAGGGCTTAAGCGACGCGCTGGGCGAACAGTACAGCCTGCACGGTAACTGGCGTTTTCTGCGCAATAATGACCGCTTTATATTTCAAATTCTGCGCTCGCTGGAGCACGATAATGACGACGACCGCCCGGGGCCGGGTATGCCGCCGCACGGCTGGCGCACCCAGTTCTGGGTGATTGATCAGGAGATGCGCGTGCTCGTTGGCCCGCGCTCGCCGGTACCGCCAGACGGCACAAAGCGCGCCATCACCTCGAACGGTGCCACGGTGGGCTGGGTCATCGCCTCGCCGGTCGAGCGGCTGACGCGCAACACCGACATCAACTTTGACCGCCAGCAGCGTCAGACCAGCTGGCTGATTGTCGCGCTCTCAACCCTGCTTGCCGCGCTCGCCACCTTCCCGCTGGCGCGCGGCCTGCTGGCGCCGGTTAAGCGTCTGGTGGAGGGTACACACAAGCTGGCGGCGGGTGATTTCTCGACCCGCGTGGACACCCGCAGCCAGGACGAGCTGGGCAAGCTGGCGCAGGACTTTAACCAGCTCGCCAGCACGCTGGAGAAAAACCAGCAGATGCGCCGCGACTTTATGGCCGACATTTCGCACGAGCTGCGCACCCCGCTGGCGGTGCTGCGCGGCGAGCTGGAGGCGATTCAGGACGGCGTGCGGCAGTTCACTCCCGAGTCCGTGGCCTCGCTACAGGCGGAAGTCGGTACGCTGACCAAACTGGTGGACGATCTGCATCAGCTTTCCATGTCCGACGAAGGCGCCCTGGCCTACCAGAAAGCCGCAATCGACGTGATCAATATTCTTGAAGTCGTGACCGGCGCGTTCCGCGAACGCTTCGCCAGCCGTGACCTGAAAATCAACCTCTCGCTGCCGGACAGCGCGGTGGTGTTTGGCGACAAAGATCGCCTGATGCAATTATTCAATAATCTGCTGGAGAACAGCCTTCGCTATACCGACGGCGGCGGCGCGCTGCATATCTCCGGCAAGCAGGAAAACGGGCGCTTTGCCCTGACCTTCGCGGACTCCGCCCCTGGCGTAAAGGATGCGCAGCTGGAAAAACTGTTCGAGCGCTTCTATCGCACCGAAGGTTCCCGCAACCGCGCCAGCGGCGGTTCCGGCCTTGGGCTGGCGATTTGCGTTAACATTGTAGAAGCCCACGGCGGCACCATCCGCGCCGCCCATTCGCCTTTTGGCGGGGTTAGCATTACAGTAGAGTTACCTCTGGAACGGGATTTATCGAGGGAAGCATGACCGAGTTACCGATTGACGACAACACACCGCGCATTTTGATCGTGGAAGACGAGCCTAAACTGGGGCAACTGCTGATCGACTATTTGCGTACCGCCAGCTACGCGCCAACGCTTATCAGCCACGGCGACCAGGTGCTGCCCTACGTGCGCCAGACGCCGCCGGATCTGATCCTGCTGGATCTGATGCTCCCGGGTACTGACGGCCTGACCCTGTGCCGTGAAATTCGTCGTTTCTCCGACGTACCCATCGTGATGGTGACGGCCAAAATCGAAGAGATCGACCGCCTGCTGGGGCTTGAAATCGGCGCCGACGATTATATCTGCAAGCCTTACAGCCCGCGCGAAGTGGTTGCTCGCGTGAAAACGATCCTTCGTCGCTGCAAGCCGCAGCGTGAATTGCAGGTGCTGGATGCGCAAAGCCCGCTGATTGTCGACGAAAGCCGCTTCCAGGCGAGCTGGCGCAACAAGCTGCTGGACCTCACCCCTGCGGAGTTCCGCCTGCTGAAAACGCTCTCCCACGAGCCGGGGAAAGTGTTTTCCCGCGAACAGCTGCTTAATCATCTGTATGACGATTACCGCGTGGTGACGGACCGCACCATCGACAGCCACATCAAAAACCTGCGCCGCAAGCTGGAGTCGCTGGATGCCGACCAGTCGTTTATTCGTGCGGTGTACGGCGTGGGGTATCGATGGGAAGCGGACGCGTGCAGGATTGCCTAGTCAGCTGCGGGACAATCCAGGCCGGGTAAGGCGAAGCCGTCACCCGGCACAAGAACTTTACCTCCCCGCCCCGCAGCGCTACAATGCCCGCCCTTAAAGTGGGGGATCTCCCCTTACCGCTGCACCAGGTGTATGCGGATCTGACCTGTCATCAGAACGAGAACAAACATGTTTAAACCGGAACTCCTTTCCCCGGCGGGAACGCTGCAAAATATGCGTTACGCTTTCGCCTATGGTGCCGACGCCGTCTACGCGGGCCAGCCGCGCTACTCGCTGCGCGTGCGTAACAACGAATTCAACCACGAGAATCTTCAGCTCGGCATTAACGAAGCGCATGCCTTGGGCAAAAAATTCTACGTGGTGGTGAACATCGCGCCGCACAACGCCAAGCTGAAAACGTTCATTCGCGACCTGAAGCCGGTCGTGGAGATGGGGCCGGACGCGCTGATCATGTCGGACCCGGGTTTAATCATGCTGGTTCGGGAGAACTTCCCGGAGATGGACATTCACCTTTCGGTGCAGGCTAACGCCGTCAACTGGGCGACGGTGAAATTCTGGAAGCAGATGGGGCTGACCCGCGTCATTCTGTCTCGCGAGCTGTCTCTCGAAGAGATCGAAGAGATCCGCACCCAGGTGCCGGATATGGAGATCGAAATCTTCGTTCACGGCGCGCTGTGCATGGCCTACTCCGGCCGCTGCCTGCTCTCTGGCTATATCAACAAGCGTGACCCGAACCAGGGCACCTGCACCAACGCCTGCCGCTGGGAATATAACGTTCAGGAAGGCAAAGAGGATGAGATCGGGAACATCGTGCATAAACACGAGCCGATCCCGGTCACCAACGTTGAGCCAACGCTGGGTATCGGCGCGCCGACCGACAGCGTGTTTATGATTGAAGAAGCCAAACGTCCGGGCGAGTACATGACCGCCTTTGAAGACGAGCACGGCACCTACATCATGAACTCGAAGGATCTGCGCGCCATCGCACACGTGGAGCGTTTAACCCAGATGGGCGTGCACTCCCTGAAAATCGAAGGCCGCACCAAGTCCTACTACTACTGCGCCCGCACCGCGCAGGTATATCGCAAAGCCATCGACGATGCCGCCGCCGGTAAACCGTTCGACACCAGCCTGCTGGAAACGCTGGAAGGTCTGGCGCATCGCGGCTATACCGAAGGTTTCCTGCGTCGTCACACCCACGACGACTACCAGAACTACGAGCATGGCTACTCGATTTCTGAACGCCAGCAGTTTGTCGGTGACTTCACCGGCGAGCGTAAAGGCCCGCTGGCTGCCGTCGCCGTAAAAAACAAATTCACCAAAGGCGACAGCCTGGAGCTGATGACGCCGCAGGGCAACATGAACTTCCGCCTGGAGCACCTGGAAAACAAAAAAGGTGAGGCGATTGAGGTCGCACCGGGCGATGGCCATGTGGTCTGGCTGCCGGTTCCCGAAGAGGTAGAGCTGGAGTTTGCGCTGCTGATGCGTAATTTTGAAGGTGAAAATACCCGAAATCCACACGGCAAATAGTCAATCAACGGGATTTTTTCACGCTGGGATAATTCTTAGAATCGGATCACATACCGCTTCGTTCAATACGGGTATTATCCCCCCGCTGAAAAACATAACCCATAAATGCTAGCTGTACCAGGAACCACCTCCTTAGCCTGCGTAATCTCCCTTACGCGGGCTTATTTTTTGCCTTTCATCCTGTTCTTACCCGCTTTGTTCTTCTCTGGGATACACTCTTTCTATAGTTAAAAAAGGGAGCAAACCGGATGGCAACCTATCCAGACAGTTTATTAATTCTCAACGGCAAAAGTGCAGGCAACGATCTGTTGCGCCAGACGATTACCGAATTGCGTGAAGATGGCGCGCGCATTCACGTGCGGGTGACCTTTGAAAAAGGCGATGCGGCACGCTATATCGACGAGGGCATCAGATTAGGCGCTGAAACCATTATTTCCGGCGGCGGCGACGGAACGATCAACGAAATCGCCGGCGCGCTGATTGATCTCAACACAGCAGATCGCCCGGTGATGGGCATTTTACCGCTCGGTACCGCCAATGATTTTGCCACCAGCGCCGGCATACCTGAGGATTTAGGAAAAGCGCTGCAACTGGCCATCCTCGGTAAAGCGACCCCCGTCGATATCGCTCAGGTAAATGAAAAAACCTGCTTTATCAATATGGCCACAGGCGGTTTCGGCACGCGAATCACCAGCGAAACGCCGGAAAAGCTGAAGGCCGCGCTGGGCGGCGTCTCGTATCTCATTCACGGCCTGATGCGCATGGACACGCTCAAGCCGGACAGCTGTGAAATCCACGGTGAGAACTTCCACTGGCAGGGCAACGCGCTGGTGATTGGCATCGGCAACGGGCGGCAGGCGGGCGGCGGACAGCAGCTTTGCCCGGAAGCATTGATTAATGATGGTCAGCTACAGCTGCGCATTTTTACCGGCGACGGACTGCTGCCCGCGCTGTTTACGACGCTGACGCAGCCGGAGGAGAGCCCCAACATCATCGACGGCACATCCGCGTGGTTTGAGGTGATCGCCCCCCACGGCATGACCTTTAACCTTGACGGAGAGCCGCTCAGCGGTGAGCGATTCCGCATCGAAGTTTTGCCCGGCGCGTTGCAGTGCCGATTGCCGCCGGACTGTCAGCTTTTGCGCTGATGTGTTGCCGGGTGGCGGCCCTCTTCCCGTATGCGCGGAACAGTCCCCTCTCCCCGTTGGGGAGAGGGTTAGGGTGAGAGGAAAAAGACTTAAGCGATTGTGACCTTACTGTCCAGATAGACGTCCTGAACCGCGTTGATCAGCTTCACACCGTCGGCCATGGATTTTTTGAACGCCTTACGGCCGAGGATCAGCCCCATGCCGCCCGCGCGTTTGTTTATCACCGCCGTACGCACCGCATCGGTCAGGTCGGTTTCACCGCCTGCCGCACCGCCGGAGTTAATCAGCCCGGCGCGGCCCATGTAGCAGTTCGCCAGCTGGTAACGCACCAGATCGATCGGGTTGTCGCTGGTCAGCTTGCTGTAGACCCGGTCGTCGGTATAGCCAAAATTCACCGCCTTATAGCCGCCGTTATTCTCGGCCATTTTCTGCTTCACGATGTCCGCGCCGATGGTCGCCGCCAGGTGGTTTGCCTGACCGGTCAGATCCGCAGACACGTGGTAATCCACGCCGTCTTTCTTGAACGACCCGTTGCGCAGATAGGCCCACAGCACGGTCACCATGCCCAGCCCGTGGGCGCGCTCGAACGCAGCGGAGATCTCCTCTATCTGACGACGCGACTGTTCAGAGCCGAAATAGATCGTCGCCCCGACCGCCACCGCGCCCATATTGAACGCCTGCTCGACGCTGGCGTACAGCGTCTGGTCGTATTCGGTTGGGTAGCTCAGGGTTTCGTTATGGTTCAGCTTGACGAGGAACGGAATGCGGTGGGCATAGCGACGCGACACGGAGGCCAGTACGCCATAGGTGGAGGCCACGCAGTTACAGCCCGCCTCAATCGCCAGCTCGACGATGTTTTTCGGATCGAAGTAGAGCGGGTTCGCGGCAAACGACGCCCCCGCAGAGTGTTCAACGCCCTGGTCAACGGGCAGAATAGAGAGGTACCCGGTTCCGCCCAGGCGTCCGGTATTATAAAGCGTCTGCATGTTTCGCAGTACGGCAGGCGGACGGTTGTTGTCGACCATGACGCGGTCAACGTAGTCATGGCCAGGCAGGTAAAGCTGGTCGGCTGGAATGGTCATACAACGATGCTGTAAAAGGCTGTCGGCGTCTTTGCCAAGCAACTGCGCAATATCAGTCATAGTGATGCTCCCGTAAGTCCGACGTGATGTCGGAGCGTGTGATCCAAACCCACGTTTTTGCAGGCAGACTAAGCCTGGTACCGACTTACTCTATTTTCCACCATTTGCAACTTTTTTAAGCACAATCTGCTGGCTCGTTTCGTGTACAACATTTTTGTTACACTGATCAAACAATCGCCTTAAAGGTATTTAAAAGGTATTATCACATGGTATGTTAACCGCGTACCTCTGACATGCAGGATTAAAAAATGAAAACGAAAGTCCAACTGTCATTCATGATGTTCGTTGAATGGTTTATCTGGGGCGCGTGGTTTGTGCCATTGTGGCTGTGGTTGAGCAAGAGCGGGTTTACTGCCGGCGAAATCGGCTGGTCGTATGCCTGTACCGCCATCGCCGCGATCCTCTCCCCCATCCTGGTCGGCTCGCTGACGGACCGCTTCTTCGCCGCCCAGAAGGTGCTGGCGGTGCTGATGTTCGCCGGCGCGATCCTGATGTACTTCGCCGCACAGCAAACCCAGTTCAGCACCTTCTTCCCGCTGCTGCTGGCCTACTCCCTGACCTATATGCCGACCATCGCGCTGACCAACAGTATCGCCTTTGCGAACGTCGATGACGTGGAGGCCGATTTCCCGCGCATCCGCGTGATGGGCACCATCGGCTGGATTGCCTCGGGCCTGGCGTGCGGCTTCCTGCCGCAGATGATGGGCTATAGCGACATCTCCGACACCAATATTCCCCTGCTGATGACCGCAGCCAGCTCCCTTCTGCTCGGCGTCTTCGCGCTGTTCCTGCCGAATACCCCGCCGAAGAGCACCGGCAAGCTGGACTTCAAAGTCATGCTGGGGCTGGACGCGCTGATCCTGCTGCGCGACAAAAACTTCCTGGTGTTCTTCTTCTGCTCGTTCCTGTTCGCCATGCCGCTGGCCTTCTACTACATCTTTGCCAACGGCTATCTCACCGAAGTGGGGATGAAAAACGCCACCGGCTGGATGACCCTCGGCCAGTTCTCTGAAATCTTCTTCATGCTCGCCCTGCCGTTCTTTACCAAACGCTTTGGTATTAAGAAGGTCTTGCTGCTGGGCCTGATCACCGCCGCCATTCGCTACGGCTTCTTTGTTTACGGTGGCGCCGAGCAGTACTTCACCTACGCCCTGCTGTTCCTCGGCATTCTGCTGCACGGCGTGAGCTATGACTTCTATTACGTCACCGCGTACATCTACGTGGATAAAAAAGCGCCCGTGCATATGCGCAATGCGGCGCAGGGCTTGATCACGCTGTGCTGTCAGGGCTTTGGTAGCCTGCTGGGTTACCGTCTCGGCGGCGTGATGATGGAAAAAATGTTCGCATATAAAGAGCCGGTGAATGGGCTGACCTTCAACTGGGCCGGAATGTGGACGTTTGGGGCAATCATGATTGTGGTGATTGCCGTGCTGTTTATGCTGTTTTTCCGCGAATCGGATAAAGAGATCACCGCAATTGAGGTGGTTGATGGCGATACCGCGCTGACACGAGGGGAAGTTAAATGAAACAAGACCGTATTCTCGGTGCCCTTTACGGGCAGGCGTTAGGGGATGCGATGGGAATGCCGTCGGAGCTGTGGCCGCGCAAGCGGGTAAAAGCACACTTCGGCTGGATCGACCGTTTCTTACCCGGCCCGGCCGAGAATAATGCCGCCTGCTACTTCAGGCAGGCGGAGTTTACCGATGATACATCCATGGCGCTGTGCCTGGCCGATGCGATTATCGAATGCGACGGGGACATTAATCCTGACGTTATCGGTAAGTATATTCTGAACTGGGCGCTGGATTTCGACGCGTTCAATAAGAATGTGCTTGGCCCGACCTCCAAAATTGCCCTGAACGCCATACGCGACGGCAGGCCGGTGAGCGAGCTGGAAAATAACGGCGTCACCAACGGGGCCGCGATGCGCGCCTCCCCGCTGGGCTGCCTGCTGCCGGCCACGCGTCTGACGCATTTTGTGGAACAGGTTGCGTTAGCCTCCAGCCCGACCCATAAATCGGATCTCGCCATCGCTGGTGCGGTGGTCATCGCGTGGGCGGTTTCGCGCGCTATCGACGGCGAGTGCTGGCAGAACATCGCTGATGCCCTGCCGGGTATTGCTCGCGCGGCCCAGGAGGCCAACACGACCACCTTCAGCGCATCGCTTTCGGCACGCATTGAGCTGGCCCTGAAAACCGTGCGCGAAGCCAACGGTACGGAATCCGCCAGCGAGCAGATCTATCAGCTTATTGGCGCGGGCACGAGTACCCTGGAGTCCGTTCCGGCGGCCATTGCGATGGTCGAACTGGCGGGAACCGACCCGAACCGCTGCGCGTTTTTATGCGCCAACCTGGGGGGTGACACCGACACTATCGGCGCGATGGCAACCGCCATCTGCGGCGCGCTGCACGGTATACAGGCCATTGATCCGGCGCTCAGGCGCGAACTGGATGCCGTCAACCGGCTTGATTTCGGCCACTACTGCGACAAGCTGCTGCACTTCCGGGAGCAAAGGGAGGGTGTATGAGTGCTTTTGCCCGCCGTCTCGAAACGCTTCACGCCACGCGTCCGGTAACGGTGCTGGGCGCGGCGGTGATCGACGTGATTGCCGACGCCTACGCCCTGCCCTGGCGCGGGTGTGATATCGAGCTGAAGCAACAGGGCGTGAATATTGGCGGCTGCGCGCTGAATATCGCCATCGCCCTCAAGCGGCTCGGCATTGCTGCGCAAAACGCGCTTCCCGTGGGCCACGGCGTGTGGGCCGATATTATCCGTAACGCCATGGCGAAGCAGGATCTGCACAGCACCGTGGAAGCGGAAGCGGGCGATAACGGCTGGTGTCTGGCGCTGGTGGAGCCTGACGGTGAACGCACCTTTATGTCGTTCAGCGGCGTGGAGAATCAGTGGCAGCAGCGCTGGCTGGACGGGTTAAGCGTGCCGGAGAAAAGCCTGATCTATTTGTCCGGCTACCAGCTGGCGTCGCCCAGCGGCGAGCTGCTGACGGCCTGGGTGGAAAGTCTTCAGGATGTGACGCTCTTTATTGATTTCGGTCCGCGTATTGCGGATATCCCCGACCCACTGATGGCGCGGATGATGGCCTGCAAACCGATTGTCTCGCTTAATCGTCAGGAGGCAGAGCTTGCCGCCGAATGGCTTGGCGTGAACGTGGAGCAGCTCGGCAAACAGTGGCAGCAGCGTTTTAGCGCTGCGCTGATCGTGCGCCAGGATAAAGACGGGGCGATCTGGTATGACGGTGACGCCTCCGGACACGTTCCGGCGTTTCCTGCTGACGTGGTCGATACCATCGGCGCGGGTGACAGCCATGCGGGAGGCACCCTTGCCGGGCTGGCAGCGGGATGGTCACTGCCGGAGTCGGTGCAGCTTGGCAATGCCGTAGCCGCCTGGGTCGTCAGCCATCGCGGTGGAGACTGCGCCCCCACGCGCGACGCACTACTCCTCGCACACAAAGACGTATAGGTCGCTGCGGCAATAGCTGATGCTGTACTCAATGGGACGGTGCTGTTGATCGAGCGCGACCTGCTTGATCACCAGCACCGGTATCTTATCGTCCATCTTTATATGCGTCTGAAACTCGCTGTCCGGCATCCGGGCGCTGACGCGGGAACGGGTGCGCTGCGGAAAGATATTCTGGCTGCGAAAGTAATCATAAAGCGAGACGCCAATATCGTCCGGGTTGGGAATTAACCCTACCGGTACCCAGGACTCCTCAATGGATACCGCATCGTCGTCCACATAGCGGATGCGCTTAAGCAGAAACACGTCGCTTTCCGGCGCAAGGGAAAGATGGCGGGCGATCTCTTCCGGGCACTTCACCACGCGTTTATTCACCCACAGCGTGTTGGGCGTTTTGCCCCGCAGCACCACCTGCTGGGAAAACCCCCGAGCCTCTTTCAGCGAATATTCAAAGATATTGTTGATTTGCGTGCCGTAGCCGCGCGCCCGGGTGACGACCCCGGCCTCCTCCAGCGCCTGCATCGCTTTACGCACCGTAATGCGCGATACGCCGGCAAGCTGGCTCAGGTCACGTTCGCCGGGCAAAATATTCCCGTGAGCGAGCACGCCGCTGCGCACCGCGTTTTTGACCGTTTCGGCGAATTTCAGATACAGCGGCGTGTTGTCCGGTGCGGCAATTCGTTCCTTGAGCTGGGCAATTAACCGGGTATGCGCTTGTTCCATCTCTGTTTTTCTCTGGCATGAGGTTTCATGCCAGTATACGGCTTACCACCATGCATGAAAATGGTGAACCGGCCCAATACCGTGACCCACTTCCAGAGAATCGGCTTTTGCCAGCGCGCCCGAGAGCCAGACCTTCGCTTCCTGCACCGTATCCGCCCAGTTCGCGTGACGGGGACGCAGCGCCGCCAGCGCGGCAGAGAGCGTACAGCCCGTGCCGTGTGTGTTTTTAGTCTGTACGCGCGGCGCGGTGAAACGTTGCGCGCCATCGCGGGTGAAGAGCCAGTCCGGGCTTTCTGCATCATCAAGATGACCGCCTTTCATCAGCACCGCGCTACACCCCATCGCCAGCAGCGCATTCCCCTGCTCTTTCATTTCACGTTCGTTTTGCGCGTGCGGCGCTTCCAGAAGCGCGGCGGCTTCAGGCAGGTTTGGCGTGATCAGCGCCACCTGCGGCAGCAGCTTTTTACGCAGCGTGTCGACAGCAGAGGCGGAGAGCAGCGGATCGCCGCTTTTGGCTAACATTACGGTATCGAGCACTACGTTTTTTATCCGGTAATGTTTAAGACGTTCAGCAACCGCTTCAACAATGTCTGCTTCTGCCAGCATGCCGATTTTGGTGGTGTCGATACGTACGTCGCTGAATACCGAATCCAGCTGCGCGCCGACAAAATCCGGCTCAATGCGATACACCGACTGTACGCCGCGCGTGTTTTGCGCCACCAGCGCGGTGATAACCGAGCAGCCGTAAGCGCCGAGCGCAGAGAAAGTTTTCAGGTCTGCCTGGATCCCCGCTCCGCCGCTTGGATCGGTTCCCGCAATAGTCAGGGCATTGATGCGTTTCATGCCTGTGCCTCCAGCGCGTAAAGCGCATCCAGAAACGCAGAGGCAAAGCTGCCGGGCCCCTGGCTTTGAGACAGAGCAGCCGCTCCTGCACGCTTCATAAAACCGCAGGCTGCCGTCACGTTATCAAGCCTGTCGCCAGGCAATGAGCAGCAGGCGGCGACGACCGCCGAGAGCGCGCAGCCTGTTCCGACCACGCGGGTCATCAGCGGGTCGCCGCCCGCGACCGTACGGGTTCGCTGCCCGTCGGTGATGTAATCCACTTCCCCTGTGACCACCACAACGGCGTGGGTCTGGCGGGCGAGCGCCTGCGCGGCGGGCAAGGCGCTTACAGCCGTATCGGTGGTGTCTACCCCGCGACCGCCCGCACTCATCCCGGCAAGGGCCAGGATTTCGGAGGCATTGCCGCGAATGGCAGCAGGTTTAAGCGATATGATTTGCTGGCAAAAACGGGTGCGGAACGCCAGCGCGCCAGCCGCGACCGGGTCCAGAACCCAGGGGGTGCCCGCGGCAACCGCACTCTCAATGGCCCGACGCATCGACTGGGCGCGCGGCGTGGTGAGCGTGCCAACGTTGATGAGCAGAGCATCGGCAAGGGCGGCGAACTGTTCCGCTTCCTCGGCTTCGATCACCATTGCCGGGGAAGCACCGAGCGCAAGCAGAACGTTGGCGGTGAAGGCCTGCACGACATCGTTAGTCATACAGTGCGTGAGCGGGGAACGGGTTCGGAATTGATATAAAACGTGTGAATCGAGCAGGTCAGGCTGCATGGTTTCGCTCCTGCCGTACGTGAAGAAGCGATGACCGGGTAGGCATCTGACTTCCCTACGCTGGCATTATCCAGATCAGGTAATACGGGTATTTCTCAGCCTTCACAAAGAAGGGCACCCCGAGTCAAATTACTTATAAAACAATTATTTAATCATAAATAATTTTAGGTGTTTAGTGTAACCGGGGCCGCAGGTAGGGTGCAAGATTTTTTGAAATGATTTACGCAAGGCAGTTAGGATGCGATAGATAAATAAAACATATAACAATGTACTAAAATATTGTTGAAAGTATTTAATGCATGTACTTTATCGTTCACTTATTCACTTAACCTTACTTCTCGGCCTATTCAATTTATGTTCTAAATCGAAGCTTGATATATTTAGCCATTCTTTTGACTATAAATGCTTTTCTGAATAAATTACTTCCTCCCTTCTGTCACGCGCTGTACGATTGGCGTTCAATATCAATAAATAACAAGAGGGATTTTAAATGGCTGTACCTGTTTATCTGTGGTTAACAGACGATGCTGGAAATAAGATTAAAGGCTCTGTTGATGTAAAAGGTCGGGAGGGTTCGATTGAAATCATAGAACTTATGCATTCGGATCGGCTTTCTATCACCGCAAAACCAAAGGCTGGACAATGAGACTTACACCCTATGTAGAAAATCAGATGTGTGGGCGTGATGGGTTCATGATACACGGCGATAGCTCAGCGCATCCGGGAGAAGCCTCAGATGGTTGTATCGTTTTAAATCTTCCGTACAGAAAAATTATTGCAGCAAGCAAATATAAAATATTAGTAGTGGAAGATTAACTATGTTCAAAAAACAGTTAATATTTTTATTAATGTTACTACCTATTTTAGTCCATGCCAAATCTCCTGGTTGTGCTGCAATTGGCTTGTTTATGGAATCAACCTTGTTTGATGCTCTATCAAATGAGTTAAAAATTGATACGAGTACTATAGATGAAACCAAAGCAAAGGTAGAACTGATAGACGTTTCCCCAGTCTCAAAAATTTATGCAGAATCTTTAGCAAAAATTGATTATGCTAAAGATCAGAGCAAGGATAAAACATTAGCTATATATAAAAAATTTACTTATCCAGTTATTTTGAAAACGACGTGAAAACAATTACAGCAAAATACACATATATCAATAAGGATGCTAAAAAGGATGTATTCATTGCATCCAGTTTAATGAACAAGGATGAATGTAGCATTAGATTTAACGGTTACATCATTCTCTCACGACAATTCTAAGTCTTAGGGGCTATCATGGCCCCTCTTCTAAACTCTATACTTCATATAACAACTTCCTAACTATGCATAAGTCTTTAAAGCAGTTTCGCCTACATACGCCATTAACGCACACTATCGCGCTCAGTTAGAGCGCTCGGGGTGCACGCAAATGAGCGCTGGCAATGGCTCGTGTGATATCAGCAAACCAAAGCGGAAAATGCGGCACAAAAGCCAGCGTTAAACGCCTGAACGCCAATTTTTATGAGATTCACGGTAATGGTTTTGTGATATCGCTAAGCCTGGATGAGAACGGCATTACGGACGCGTCGTGGAATAAAACGAACGGACGCGAACACGGCATTTTAAGCATTACCCAGAAATAAACAGCGTAAGGAGGCTCCCCGCCTCCTTTTAGCCTGCCAGTCGCACAATTTGCCACACTCTTTTGTCTGATTTTACAATGCTGACAATTCATATCTAAGTCACTGTTTTTACTCGCCATAAACTGCAAGTTTTTGCCAGAAAATGAGGTTACCCCCTCCCCTGTGCCCTGTGTCACAAAACAGTAAACAAATTAACCATTGAGCCTGGTGACAAAAGGCTCTATATTGGCGGCGTTTTTTTCAGGCCCCATCTGTTTTTTAACTTTTTATTCAATCGTTGCTCATAACGAAGCGGCGGTTGTAGGAGTGATATGATGACGGATAAAGTCCGTATTGACACCGTAGATGCCCACAAAAGCAACGAAACCTATCTGGCCCGTCAGGCCGAGTTTGAATCTAACGTCAGGAGTTATCCGCGCAAACTGCCTTTAGCCATCACGAAAGCAGAAGGCGTGTGGATCACCGATGCAGATAATAAAGAATACCTTGACTGTTTAGCAGGCGCAGGCACCCTCGCGCTTGGCCACAATCATCCTGATGTGCTGAAAAGCATCCAAAATGTCATTACCAGCGGCTTGCCGTTACATACCCTGGATCTGACCACGCCGTTGAAAGACGCGTTTTCAGAATATCTTCTCTCTCTGTTGCCTGGTCAGGGCAAAGAGTACTGCCTGCAATTCACTGGCCCATCCGGCGCTGACGCCGTTGAAGCGGCGCTGAAGCTGGCGAAAAAAGTGACCGGTCGTAGCGGTATTATCAGTTTCTCTGGTGGTTACCACGGTATGACCCACGGCGCACTGTCCGTCACCGGTAACCTGTCTCCGAAGGAAGCGGTTGACGGCATGATGCCTGAAGTGCAATTCATGCCTTACCCGCACGAGTACCGCTGCCCGCTGGGTATCGGTGGTGAAGCGGGCGTGAAGGCGCTGACCTACTACTTCGATAACCTGATTAACGACGTCGAAAGCGGCGTGCGTAAACCTGCTGCGGTGATCCTGGAAGCCGTTCAGGGTGAAGGCGGCGTGAACCCGGCTCCGGCTGAGTGGTTGCAGCGCATTCGTAAAGTGACTCAGGAACACGGCATTCTGCTGATCCTCGACGAAGTTCAGGCTGGCTTTGCCCGTACCGGTAAATTCTTCGCCTTCGAACACGCAGGCATCGAGCCAGACATCATCGTGATGTCTAAAGCGGTTGGCGGCGGTCTGCCACTGGCTGTACTCGGCATCAAGAAGCAGTTCGATGCATGGGCGCCTGGTCACCACACCGGCACCTTCCGCGGTAACCAGCTGGCAATGGCAACTGGCCTGACGACGCTGAAGATCCTGAAAGACCAGAACATCGCGGGCAAAGTGGCCGCACAGGGCGAATGGCTGAAGGGCCAGCTGAAAGAGATGGCGAAACGTTATCCGGTCATCGGCCACGTTCGCGGTCTGGGCATGATGATCGGTATCGAGATCGTTAAGCCGCACGAAGCCGCTGACCACATGGGCTGCTTCCCTGGCGACGGCGAGCTGTCTGCGCTGATCCAGAAGAAGTGCTTCGAAGCCGGTCTGATTCTGGAGCGTGGTGGCCGTAACGGTATCGTTCTGCGTCTGCTGCCTTCTCTGCTGATCAGCGACGAAGAGCTGAAAATCTTCCTGGATAAATTCGAGCAGGCGCTGCTTGCTGCGGGCGTTCGCACGGCGTAACCGGAGTTGTTGAATACGATGTCTGATTCAAACCCAATTTTGTTCTCCTCTGCGCAGAGCATTGAAGCTTACCAGCAGGCGATTGAACAAAGCACTCAGGCTGTGATGCAGTGGCTGAAACAGCCTGAGATGTATCAGGGCAAAACGGTCGCGGAGCTGCGCGACCGTATTAAGCTGGATTTCAACCCGAAAGGGCTGGGCAACGAAGCGGCGATTGAACGCGCCGTGGAGTTCTTCCTGAAAGACAGTTTGTCCGTTCATCACCCGCAATGCGTGGCGCACCTGCACTGCCCAAGCCTGGTGGTTAGCCAGGCGGCGGAAGTGCTGATTAACGCCACCAACCAGAGTATGGACTCCTGGGATCAAAGCCCGTCCGCAACCATTATTGAGATCAAACTGATCGAATGGCTGCGTACCCGCGTGGGTTATCAGGCTGGTGATGCGGGCGTCTTCACCAGCGGCGGCACCCAGAGCAACCTGATGGGCCTGATGCTGGCGCGCGACGCGTTCTTCGCCCGTCAGGGCCACTCGGTTCAGCAGGACGGTCTGGTAGGCGACCTGCGTAAAATTCGCGTGCTGTGCTCGGAAAACGCACACTTCTCCGTGCAGAAAAACATGGCGCTGATGGGGCTGGGCTACCAGTCCGTGGTGCAGGTGAAAACGGACGAATTCTCCCGCATGGATCTCACCGATCTGGCGGCGAAAATTGAGCAGTGCAACGCGAACGGCGAGCAGATCCTGGCGATTGTAGCCACCGCCGGCACGACCGATGCGGGTGCTATCGATCCGCTGCGCGCCATTGCTGAGCTGGCTGCGAAGCAGAATATCTGGGTGCACGTTGATGCGGCCTGGGGCGGCGCGCTGCTGATGTCTGAGCAGTATCGCCACTACCTGGACGGCATTGAACTGGTGGATTCCGTAACCCTGGACTTCCACAAGCAGTTCTTCCAGACCATCAGCTGCGGCGCGTTCCTGCTGAAAGAAGCGCGTCATTATGAGCTGATGCGCTATCAGGCGGCTTATCTGAACTCTGAGTTCGATGAAGAAGCGGGCGTGCCTAACCTGGTCTCCAAGTCTCTGCAAACCACGCGCCGTTTCGACGCACTGAAACTGTGGATGAGCCTGGAAGCGCTGGGTCAGGAGCAATACGCAGCCATCATCGACCACGGCGTGACGCTGGCACAGCAGGTTGCGGCTTATGTGAAAGAGCAGTCTGCTCTGGAACTGGTGATGCAGCCTCAGCTGGCAAGCGTGCTGTTCCGCTTCCGTGGACAGGTGCAGATGGACGACGCGGGTATCGCCCTGCTGAACCAGAAAATTGGTGACGCGCTGCTGGAGTCTGGCCGTGCAAACGTCGGTGTGACCGAGCATAACGGCGTCACCTGCCTGAAGCTGACCCTGCTGAACCCAACCGTGACGCTGGAGGACATCAAAGTCCTGCTGTCTCTGGTTGAGCGTACCGCAGAGGAAGTCCTGGCGAAGTAATGCCTATCCCTCTCCCGCCCGGGAGAGGGATTATTTTCCCCGCCTTAGTGCTCGCCCCGCTTTTTCTTCGAACCATAACCATATTCATACTGGCTACACTCAGAACCGTATAACAGCGCTGCGGACTTAACGATATCGTTAAGAATGGTTCCGCTAACCTTTACGCCAACGCGGTGCAAACGTTTAATGGTATTCTCCATCTCTTTCACGCTGGTTTTATCGAAACGGGCCACCATCAGCGTCGTTCCGGCTGCTCTGGCAACCAGCGCCGCATCGGTGACGGCCAGCACTGGCGGGGTATCGATGATGACGATGTCATAATGCTCGTTAACCCATGACATAACGGCCTGGAATCTTTCGCTTAACAACATCTCCAGCGGTCGCAGCGGTTCCGGGCCGCAGGTAATGACGTCGATTCCCCCCTTCTCGAAGCGCTGAATTACCTCTGTACAGTCGCATTTACCTTCAAGCACGCTGGACAGCCCATGGCGGTTATCCAGGCCAAAAATGTTATGAACATAGCCCTGACGCATATCCGCATCGATAAACAGCACCCGCTGGCCGCTCTGTCCGGCAATGGCCGCCAGGTTCGTCCCCACCAGCGTTTTTCCGCAGTCCTGAGTAGGGCCAGAAATCATCACGATACGATTCTCAGCCTCCATCATGGAGAAATGCAGGCTGGTGCGCAGCCCCCGAACCGCTTCGACAAACATATCAGCAGGCCGATCGACAGGCAGGAACGGCACGTCCAGCGTTTTGTGCTTCCAGTGACGGGTAAACGGAATTTTTCTGCGCAGATGCGTTTTTTTCCACAGCCACTGGGAACGAGGCAGCGTAGCCAGAACCGGAATTCCATGCATTTCCAGCTGTTCGGAGAGCATAATCCCACGTTTAAACGCCATGTGTACCAGCACGCCGCCCATTGAGAGCATGAGCCCGAACAGCGCGCCAAGGACGATGATTAACGCTTTTCGCGGCTTTATTGGATCCGGGAGCGTAACCGCCTTATCAATAATCCTCACGTTCCCGATAGCGCTGGAGCGGGAAATATTCAGCTCCTGCTGACGCGTCAGTAGCTGTAAATAGATCGTGCGGCCTGACTCAACGTCCCGGCTCAGGCGTAAAATCTCCTGCTGCGTGGAGGGCATTGCTGATACCCGCTGATTCAGACGCTCGCGTTCCCGCTCAAGGGTTTGTCTCTTTTCACGCAATGCACGGTAGGTGGGGTGATTCTTTTTGAAGAGCTGAGAGATCTCTGCCTCACGGAACGTCAGCTCATTTAGCTGATTCTCGACGTTAACAACCTGATCCAGTATGGATTTTGCCTCTAAAGAGAGGTCCACCGAGTCGCGCTGCGCCCGGTAGGCATTCAGCCGCGCTTCAGCCTGATCCAGTTCCGTTCTGATCTTGGGCAACTGCTTTTGTAAAAAAGCCAGACTACGAGAATCCTGAGCCTCCTGACGCGCGATATTCTGTTGGAGATAATTCTCGGCAATCGTATTCAGCACCCTGGCAATTTTGTCAGGATCTTCGCCCGTCAGGGTCAAGGTCACGATACCGCTCTGTTTCACCGACTCCGCAACCGTGAGGCTCTTCTTCAGAGCGTTGATTGTCTCCAGGCGCGTCAGCGTCTTAAGCGAAAACTGCGTGCCTGGCTCAGCGTCAATCGAGGTCACCAGCAAAGCGATCCCTTGCGTAACAAGCATTTTCCCGACCGAACCGTCAGCCTCAATGTTTTCGCCCGTCAGGTGATACCTTCCCGCTTCCTGTACGGTCAGTATAAGTTCCTGCGCATTGCCCTCCACCTGCGGGATCTGGAGTTCGCCTAGGGTTATTTTGCCCTGCCCTCGCCCTTGCAGGCGTTGCCAGAGACGCCCCACCACAGGCAAAACGCGCTGCTTCGCCTGAAACGTCAAACCTAAGTCGTCGACGGTCTCGCCGAGGATCATGCGTGATTTCAGCAATAAAATCTCAGGGGCTACATCCGTTGAAACTGTGGAGCCCAGCTGGCTTAACCCTTTGAGCAGGCTGTTATCCTGTTTGCTTTCTATTTGCACCATGGCATCCGCCTGATAAACAGGCGGCGTAACCCAGGCATAGAGGCCCGCGCATAAGACAGAAATGAAAGTCACGCACATAATCATCGCGCGGTGGTCGATCATTTCGCCGAGCAACCGGACAAGATCGATTTCACTTTGTTGCGGTGCCGCTGCACCATAATTGTCTGTTGTGTAAGACGACATTAATGCTTCATTCCTTTCTGACCCAATCGACGTGCCCATTCCTGGCTGGCTTTACCCAAGAGTCCGAACACATATTCAAACGCTTCACGGCTTTTACGGTAGGGATCGGGGATATCCTGCGGCTCTAGCCATTGCCCGAATAACAGCGACTTGCCCCTGATCTCCGGAGCCATGGCGGAAATAAAGTGAAGGTGTTTCGGCTCCATAACCAGAATGAGATCGGATCCCTGCATCAGACCGGGCGTCAACCTGCGTGCCACATGGCCGTCCAGGGAAATTCCGTGTCGCCAGGCTACGTCCTGAGCACAGTCATCCGCCGGGCAACCCTCAAGGCCAAATATTCCCGCCGAGGTGATGTCTCTGTCAGGCAAGTACTGGCGTAAAAGCCGTTCTCCAATTGGGGAACGGCAGATATTTCCGGTGCAAACCACCAATATTGATTTGAACATTATTGCGGCCACGATCTGATGTAACGAACCGTTTCGGTGAGGTCATGCACCCCGCTAATCGTTGGTACAAGCTGCGTTATCACGCGATTCCAGCGGGACAGTGGTGCGGTGGTGACATACACAATGTCATAAGGCTCAAGCTGAAACTCTGTGCCCAGCACCATGGCCGACGCGTCTTTTGCATTCAGCTGATAGATATTCGCAATTTTCCCGGACTCGCGTACCGAGCGAATAACAAAAATACCCGTTGCATCGGCCATATTCTGGTCCAGGCCACCGGCATTGCCGAGCGCTTCGGCCAGCGTCATGCCGCTGCGATCCATCTTCAGCGTGCTCTGTTTAACAACCTCGCCCATCACGAATACTTTCAGCGCATCGTTGCGGGGAATAAACAGGATGTCGCCAGGGTTGAGCAGCTTATTCTGGGTTAAATCGCCATGCTGCATCAGGGCGTACAGGGAAATTCGGGAATCCTGACCGTTGTGAGTCAGCACCACGTTCCGCCAGTCCGCATCGGCAGTAAGCCCACCGGCGGCATTAACGGCGTCCATTACCGTCAGCGGAATGTTGGTGATGGCCTGCTGGCCAGATTTCGCCACTTCTCCCGTAACGTAGGCTTTTTGCGAGCGGAAAGCGGCAACGCTGACGTCCACCTGAGGGCTTTCAATGACGTTATCCAGCCGCGCGGTGATCTCCTCGCGCACTTCGGAAACCGTTTTTCCCGCCACGTGCAGTTTACCCACGTAAGGATAAAAGAGCGTGCCGTCGGCATTGACCCAGTTTCCCGTATCGCTTGCGCTGCGATACTGTCCCGCGGGCGTAGTCAGCTCCGGGTGATCCCAGACGGTGACCGTCAGGATGTCTCCAATACCAATACGGTATTCCCAATTTTTGACCTGCTCATCAAGATTAGGATTTGCCTGAGATTTTGCCGCTGCTGGACGTAGTTTCTCAATTAATCCGGGCGTAAGTGGATAAATTTCGATTTGTTTATCTAAGCTATTATTAAGATCGGCCGGCGCGATTATTTTTTTGCCTGCGGAACTTAACGTTTGGCCAGGAGAAATTACGCATCCCGCCAACTGACTTATTGCTAAGAATATTACAGATAATGCTGTTGTGTTTTTCATTTATATATACTTATCATCCCTGCTCGTGGCGAACGCCCGACGGGGCGCAGCCCTGCGCTAACCCACGCTTGAAATAACTGTCTTTTCAAGGGAATACTTAAACGTAATCTAAAAGTGAAGTAACGAATTGTCCGATCCGTGACGGGCAATTAATTAAAATATAATCTTCCTGAAAATCTTAAAGCCTGCTGTAAAAAAATGCACGATCTACAGTTTATAAAATTACGGCAACAATGTATTTTCAGAATTAATTCAGCAAAACGATAATTACAATGAATTATTCCCACCAGCATGCATTCATATCAATAATACTCACTACTGCTGGCACTACACAAAACCGTTCACTTTTGTTACATTTTTTTTCAAACACACCCTGTTTTGATACTTAAAATGGGCTGTCTGCCGCACTGTTCCCCGCAGACAAGCGTATCCGTAACGATATCACTGGAGAAAAAATGGCTAAGCGTAAATTGGTGCTTCTGGGTGTATTACTGTCTCTGGCGGGCTCCGCATTCGCAGCCCCGCAAACGGCCGCCGCGCCTTCCGGTATTAAGGCTTATGAAGAGCAGGAGTTCATCGCCGACTTCACCAAATTTAAGATTGGCGATACGGCACCCGCGCAGTATCAGACGCCTGAGTACACCATCAAACAGTACCAGTTGCGTAACCTTCCCGCGCCGGATGCCGGTACGCACTGGACCTACATGGGCGAGAACTACGTTCTGATTGGCGATGCGGATGGCAAAATCCACAAAGCCTATAACGGAGATATCTTCTATCACCGCTGATACGATGATCCGGCCCTGGCAGGAAGACGATCGGCCGTTTCTGCGCACGCTGTACCTGCATGCACGACGCGCTGCCTGGCCATGGCTGGACGGTTCTGAATGGCAGCTTGAGGATTTTGACGCCGCAACGCGTGACGAGCAGATCTGGGTTGCGATCCACGACGGTCACAGAGTGGGTTTCGCCTCCGTCTGGGTAAACGATAATTTTTTGCACAACCTGTTTGTCGACCCGCAGTATCAACATCTCGGGGTCGGGAGCCGGCTCCTTGAACAGGTTCAGAAGACGTTTACCAGTACAGGCGCGCTGAAGTGTCTGGTGAAGAATGCGCGGGCGGTTGCGTTTTACCAACGCCACGGCTGGCACATTGAGGCGACGGGGGATTCTCCGGATGGAGAGTATTATTTGATGCACTATCGGTTGGGTTAACGTCGGGTGGCGGCTTCACCGGACCCGACCTGCGTGATGGTGCCATTTGTAGGCCGGGTAAGCGAAGCGCCACCCGGCAATTCGACGCGAAGGATTTACACCGCGCGGAAGGCGATCTCGCTTGGGATCACTTCACCCTGCCAGTACAGCTGCGCCGCAACGCGCCCTGCCAGCTGGCGATAGATTTCCGTAAATTCGCTGTCCGGACGGCTGACCACCGTCGGTTTCCCGCTATCGAGATCTTCACGCAGCGTGATGTGCAGCGGCAGTTGCCCAAGCAGCTGCGTATGGTACTGCGCCGCCAGCTTTTCCGCACCGCCGGTGCCAAAGATGGGCTCGTGATGACCGCAGTTGCTGCAAATGTGCATGCTCATGTTCTCGACGATGCCCAGGACCGGCACCTCCACTTTCTCGAACATGACAATGCCTTTTTTGGCGTCGATCAGGGCGATGTCCTGCGGCGTGGTTACCACCACGGCGCCGGTGACCGGAATGCTCTGCGCCAGCGTCAGCTGGATATCCCCGGTGCCCGGCGGCATGTCCAGCACCAGATAATCAAGGTCAGGCCACATTGTCTCCTGCAACATTTGCAGCAGCGCTTTGCTGGCCATCGGGCCACGCCAGACCATCGCGTTATCGTCCGTCACCAGGTAACCAATGGAGTTGGTCGCCAGCCCGTGCGCCACGATCGGCGCCATGTGGGTGCCGTCCGGCGAGGTTGGACGCTGGTTTTCCGCCCCCAGCATGTTTGGAATGGACGGACCGTAGATATCCGCATCCAGAATGCCGACCTTCGCCCCCTCTGCCGCCAGCGCAAGCGCCAGGTTAACGGCGGTTGAGGATTTACCCACCCCACCCTTGCCAGAGCTGACGGCGATGATGTTCTTCACCCCGTTAACGCCCGGCTGATTTTTCACGCGCTTGAGCGTGGCGATGCTGTGGCTCAGCTTCCAGTCAATCGCTTTTGCCCCGGTAATGCGCAGCAGCTCAGAGCTGGTTTGCTCTTTCAGGGCATCAAAAGCGCTGGTCCAGACGAACGGCATCTGTAGCTCGATGTGCAGCGTATCGTCCAGCCATGCGACGTGGTGAAGCGCTTTCAGCGTCGTGAGATTGTGCTTCAGGGTTGGGTGCTGAAAATTAGCCAGCGTCCCGGCGACCATTGCTCGTAAGGCTTCCGGTGATTTGGCCTGGGATTGAGAACTCATCCCGACTCCTTTGTTCTTGTGAATAAGACCTTAGGTAAACAAGTTTACCTGAAAGGCCGTGGTTTGTGCTTACTTAATAATGCCCCTTTTGGTAATATCGAAAACCCTTTTCACAGTTAAAAGAAGTAATGCCTACTATGACTCAAGTCGCGAAGAAAATTCTGGTAACGTGCGCCCTGCCGTACGCCAACGGCTCAATCCACCTCGGCCACATGCTGGAGCATATCCAGGCTGATGTCTGGGTCCGTTACCAGCGAATGCGCGGCCACGAGGTGAACTTCATCTGTGCGGACGATGCCCACGGCACGCCGATCATGCTGAAAGCGCAGCAGCTGGGGATCTCCCCGGAACAGATGATCGCCGAAATGAGTCAGGAGCATCAGACCGATTTTGCTGGCTTTGACATCAGCTATGACAACTATCACTCCACGCACAGCGACGAAAACCGCGAGCTGTCGGAGCTGATCTACACCCGTCTGAAAGAGAATGGTTTCATTAAAAACCGCACCATTTCTCAGCTGTACGATCCGGAAAAAGGCATGTTCCTGCCGGACCGTTTCGTCAAAGGCACCTGCCCGAAATGTAAATCCCCGGACCAGTACGGCGATAACTGCGAAGTATGCGGCGCGACCTACAGCCCGACCGAGCTTATCGAACCGAAATCCGTGGTTTCCGGCGCGACGCCGGTGATGCGTGACTCCGAGCACTTCTTCTTCGACCTGCCGTCCTTCAGCGAAATGCTGAAGGCGTGGACCCGCAGCGGTGCGTTGCAGGAGCAGGTTGCAAACAAAATGCAGGAGTGGTTCGAGTCCGGTCTGCAACAGTGGGATATCTCCCGCGATGCGCCCTACTTTGGCTTTGAAATCCCGAACGCGCCGGGCAAATATTTCTACGTCTGGCTGGATGCGCCAATCGGCTACATGGGTTCGTTCAAGAACCTGTGTGACAAGCGCGGCGACACCGTAAGCTTCGACGAATACTGGAAGAAAGATTCCGATGCCGAACTGTACCACTTTATCGGCAAAGACATCGTTTACTTCCACAGCCTGTTCTGGCCAGCGATGCTGGAAGGCAGCAACTTCCGCAAGCCGACTAACCTGTTCGTACATGGCTACGTCACGGTGAACGGCGCGAAGATGTCTAAATCTCGCGGGACGTTTATTAAGGCCAGCACCTGGCTGAACCACTTTGACGCGGACAGCCTGCGCTACTATTACACCGCGAAGCTCTCTTCCCGCATCGACGATATCGACCTGAACCTGGAAGATTTCGTCCAGCGCGTGAACGCGGACATCGTCAACAAGGTGGTGAACCTGGCGTCACGTAACGCGGGCTTTATTGCCAAACGCTTTGACGGCGTGCTCTCTGCCGAACTGGCCGATCCTGAACTGTACAAAACCTTCACCGACGCCGCCGCTGCGGTTGGCGAAGCCTGGGAAAGCCGTGAATTCGGTAAAGCCATTCGCGAAATCATGGCGCTGGCAGACGTGGCCAACCGCTATGTGGACGAGCAGGCACCGTGGGTGGTGGCGAAACAGGAAGGCCGTGACGCGGACTTGCAGGCAATCTGCACCATGGGTCTGAACATGTTCCGCGTGCTGATGACCTGGCTGAAGCCGGTTCTGCCGCAGCTGGCAGCCCGCGCGGAAGTGTTCCTGAATACCGAATTAACCTGGGATGCCATCCAGCAGCCGCTGCTCGGCCACAAGGTGAACACCTTTAAGGCGCTGTACAACCGCATCGAGATGAAGCAGGTTGACGCCCTGGTGGAAGCCTCTAAGGAAGAGGTGAAAGCGGCCGCCGCACCGGTGACCGGCCCGCTGGCTGACGATCCGATTCAGGAGACCATCACCTTTGATGATTTCGCCAAGGTCGACCTGCGCGTGGCGCTGATCGAAAACGCGGAGTTCGTGGAAGGTTCTGACAAACTGCTGCGTCTGACGCTGGATCTGGGCGGCGAGAAGCGTAACGTCTTCTCCGGCATTCGCTCCGCCTATCCTGACCCGCAGGTGCTGATTGGTCGTCAGACCGTGATGGTGGCAAACCTGGCGCCGCGTAAAATGCGCTTCGGCATCTCTGAGGGGATGGTGATGGCCGCAGGCCCGGGCGGGAAAGACATCTTCCTGCTAAGCCCTGACGAAGGCGCGAAGCCGGGTCAGCAGGTGAAATAATAAAAAAGCCGGATGAGAATCCGGCTTTTTTTTGCCCGGCGGCGCTACGCTTGCTCAGGCCTACGGGTTATGTAGGCCGGGTAAGGCGAAGCCGCCACCCGGCTAAAATCACGCCTTCGTGCTGTGCATCCGCTGCGTCAACCCACGCAGGAAATAGCGCAGAAACTGATCCCCACACTCGCGGTAATTCTTATGATCCGGCGCGCGCATCATGGCGGTGATTTCCGGCATCGACACGCGAAATTTCTGCTCGGTCACGATCGCCAGGATGTCGTCAGTTTTCAGGGAGAACGCAATACGCAGCTTTTTGAGCACCGTGTTGTTGTTCACCCGACGCTCCAGCGCCAGCTCGGGCGCAGACGCATCTTTGCCGCGTCTGTCGTAGATCAGGCCATTCAGAAAGCCCGACAGAATAATGTCCGGGCAGCGAACAAAGCCCTCTTCATCTTCTTTGGTCATCCAGGTGTCGAAACTGGCGGACGTGGATTCCATATCGGAAAGCGCAAGAATGCGCACCATGTCATTGTTGTTCGCCTTCAGGGTGTAGCGCAGGCTACGAAGAATATCGTTACTTAGCATAGAGCCTTCGAATGTCGATGATGCAATGGCGCGCAGTGTACCAGTTTTACAGGCCAATCGCCTCTTTCAAACTTTTCAGGTAGCGACGGCTGACGGGCACGGTCTGTCCGGCGCGCAGCACCAGCTCGGCCTGGCCGTTATCTTCCAGACGGATCTCCTTCAGGTGCGCCATGTTCACCAGATACTGACGGTGGCAGCGGATCAGCGGCGTGCGGCTTTCCAGCGTGCGCAGCGTCAGCTCGGTAAAACCTTCGTTGCCTTCGGCACTGGTAACGTACACCCCGCTCAGACGGCTGCTGACAAAGGCAACGTCGTCCATTTGCAGGAGGTAAATCCGGCTGTGTCCGGTGCAGGGGATAAACTTCAGGGGCTGCTGATGGTCCGGCAGGAGCGACACATCCTGTACGGTACGTTCCTGCCGCAAACGGAGCAGGGTCTTTTCGAGCCGTTTCTCCTCAATCGGTTTCAGCAGATAATCGAACGCGTGCTCTTCAAACGCCTTTACGGCGTACTCGTCAAAGGCGGTCAGAAAGACGATATAGGGGCGGTGCTCCGGGTCAAGCATGCCGACCATCTCCAGCCCGCTGATGCGCGGCATCTGAATATCGAGAAATACGACGTCCGGACGCAGCTTATGCACCGCGCCGATGCCTTCAATCGCATTGGCACATTCACCCACGACCTCAATGTCACTCTGCTCCTGCAACAGGACACGCAGGTTTTCCCGTGCTAACGGCTCATCGTCAACAATCAGCACTCTTAACATGCGTTCTCCTCCAGCGGCAATCGTAAGGTAATTCGGGTAAAGCGGTCTGGCTCACAGGCAACGGTTATTCCGCAGTCGTCCCCGAAATGCGCGCGCAGGCGTTTATCCACCAGGCTCATGCCCAGACCGCCTGACGCAGAGGCTTCATACAGCCCCGCGTTATCTTCAATATCCAGCACCAGATGGTGGTTAAAACGGGACGCGGAAATCACAATCTCTCCCGTGCCCAGCAGCTGCGATGTTCCATGCTTAATGGCGTTCTCTACAATCGGTTGCAGGGTAAAGGCGGGAAGATGCTGATACGCCAGCTCGTCCGGGACGGATAACGACACCTGCAAACGTGACTGGAAGCGCGCTTTCTCAATTTGCAGATAGGCGTTTACGTGTTCAATCTCGTCCGCAAGGGTCACGATCTCCGACGGCCGCTTCAGGTTTTTGCGGAAAAACGTCGACAAAAACTGCACCAGCTGCGCGGCCTGATCGCTGTCGCGGCGGATCACCGCCTTCAGCGTGTTGAGCGCGTTAAACAGGAAATGCGGATTCACCTGGGCGTGCAGGAGCTTAATTTCTGACTGCGTCAGCAGCGCTTTTTGCCGTTCATACTGCCCCGCGAGGATTTGCGCCGAAAGCAGCTGGGCGATCCCCTCCCCCAGCGTGCGGTTGATGGAGCTGAACAGGCGATTTTTGGCTTCGTAAAGCTTAATGGTGCCCATCACGCGCTGGTTTTCGCCCCGCAGGGGAATGACCAGCGTCGAGCCAAGTTTACACTGCGGATGCAGGGAACAGCGGTACGGCACTTCATTCCCGTCGGCATACACCACTTCACCCGTTTCAATGGCGCGCAGGGTATAGGCCGAGGAGATGGGTTTACCCGGCAGATGGTGGTCGTCGCCGGTGCCGGTAAACGCCAGCAGCTTTTCGCGATCGGTAATCGCCACGGCCCCGATATCCAGCTCTTTATACAGCACCTGCGCCACCTTCATACTGTTCTCTTCGTTGAATCCCTGGCGCAGGATCCCTTCCGTCGACGCCGCAACTTTTAAGGCGGTGGCAGAAAAAGCCGAGGTGTATTTTTCGAACATGGCGCGCTTGTCGAGCAGAATGCGCATAAACAGCGCCGCGCCTACGGTATTGGTGACCATCATCGGTGCGGCAATGTTGCTGACGAGGTGTAACGCATCGTCAAACGGGCGCGCAATCAGCAGGATTATCGCCATCTGCGCCATTTCCGCCACGAAGGTGATCGCCCCGGCGGTAAAGGGGCTGAACACTTTATCCGGGCGACCGCGCTTAATCATATAGCTGTGGACAAGGCCACCCAGCAGCCCTTCGACGATGGTGGAGATCATGCAGCTCAGCGCCGTCATACCGCCCATGGAATAGCGATGCAGGCCGCCAGTTAACCCCACCAGACCGCCCACGACCGGGCCACCGAGCAGCCCGCCCATGACCGCGCCGATGGCGCGGGTATTGGCGATAGAGTCTTCGATATGGAGACCAAAATAGGTGCCCATAATGCAGAAAATAGAGAAGGTGACGTAGCAGAGCAGCTTGTGCGGTAAACGTACGGTGACCTGCATCAGCGGAATAAACAGGCGCGTTTTGCTCATCAGCCAGGCGATGACCAGGAACACGCACATCTGCTGAAGCAACAGCAGCACCAGATTAAACTCGTACATACTCACAAACCGCATATTCTAAAAACGCGTAACATACACTGATGGCGTTTAACTTTCTTTGAAACGTGCCATAAAAGCGATAATTCGTGCCCGCCATCACACCTTTTGCCGGAGATAAGCTGTTCCTCGCATAATCTGTACGAAAAAGAATCAAATTTTCCCGGTTCAGCAAAGTGGGTCTACAGTTAAGCTGGGCACGCGCAAGCCTGGGGGCGAAAATGGCGCTTTACACGATAGGTGAAGTGGCACTCCTGTGTGATGTCAATCCCGTTACGCTACGGGCGTGGCAGCGACGGTACGGATTGCTTAAACCGCAAAGAACGGACGGCGGGCACCGCCTGTTTAACGATGCGGACATTGACCGGATCCGCGAGATCAAAAGCTGGATCGACAACGGCGTGCAGGTCGGCAAGGTAAAATCGCTTCTGTGCGAGGACGATCCTGACACCCAGCATATCTGGCGCGAGCGGCAGGAAACACTGCTGAGGCTGTTGCAGACGGGCAATGTGCAGCGTCTGCGCGGCTGGATCAAAGAACAGGGTCGCGACTACCCCGCGCAAACCCTGATCGCCCATCTTTTTATCCCCTTACGGCGTCGGCTCCAGTGTCAGCAAACCACCTTACAGGCGCTGCTCAGCATGCTTGACGGCGTGCTGATTAACTATATTTCCGTCTGTCTTTCCTCGGCGCGGAATAAAAACGGTAAAGACGCGCTGGTGATCGGCTGGAACGTGCACGATACCACCCGGCTGTGGCTCGAAGCCTGGATTGCCACCCAGCAGGGCTGGCGGGTTGACGTCCTTGCCCACTCGCTGGCCCAGCTCAGGCCGGAGCTGTTTGAGGGACAGACGCTGCTGGTCTGGTGCGGCGAAGTTCCCTCCGCTTCGCAGCAGCAGCTCCTGACGGAGTGGCGCGAACACGGTTATCCCGTTTACCCGCTGGGGCCAAATGCGTCGTAAAGGCATTTAATGGTTCATTAACAGCTGCGCTTCACCGTATAATTGTTCCGTTAACAAGAGGAGCACATGATGAAGGCAACGAAACTGGCCGTAATTACCCTTTTTGCACTGATGGCCATCAGCGGTATCGGTGGCGTTATGCTGGCAGGTTATTCCTTTATTGTTCGCGGCGGTGTTGGCTGAGGTATCCAGCCAGGCGTTCAAACAGGCGATCCACCACAATCGCCGCCAGCGCAACCAGCACCGCCCCCTGAATAATGTAAGCCGTATTAAACCCGCTTAATCCGATGATGATCGGCGTCCCCAGCGTATTCGCGCCAACCGTCGAGGCGATGGTTGCCGTACCAATGTTGATAATCACGGACGTGCGTACGCCAGCGATAATCACCGGTGCGGCCAGCGGCAGTTCTACCTTAACCAGCCGCTGCCAGGCACTCATCCCCATCCCTTCCGCTACGCTCAGCACCGATGCCGGCACCGCCGCAATGCCCGCCAGCGTCCCTTGCAGAATGGGCAACACGCCGTACAAAATCAGCGCAATGATGGCAGGCTCCTGCCCAAAACCGATCGCCGGCACGGCAATCGCCAGCACGGCCACCGGCGGGAAGGTCTGCCCCGTTGCGGCGATGGTCTCCACCAGCGGGCGAAACTCCCTGCCCGCTGGCCGCGTAACCGCAATACCGGCGCCAACACCCAGCACAATGGCAATCACGCTTGACACCGCCACCAGCCAGAAGTGTGCCAGGGTGAGATTAACAAAGCTCTCCTGCTGGTACACCGGACGCGGTAACCCGGGGAAGAGCGTATTAAACAGCGCCGCGCTGTGCGGCATCAGGTAGAGTAAGGCGATAAACAGCCCTGTCAGCCAGAGTAACGGATCACGAACCCACTTCACGCGTCACCTCCCCCGCCAGCAGATCGCGAAAATGGATCGTCCCGCATGGCGTTCCCTGCCCGTCCGCAACGGGTAATACTTCGCACTGCCGGGCGACAAACGCTGACAGGGCATCGCGCAGGCTCATACCATCGTGCAGGGGGTCGCCGTTGACCGGCCCATCCTGCGGGCGCATATAGTCTCTGACGGTGCGCAGAGAGAGCAGCCTGACGCCCAGCTCGCTGCGGCCAAAAAACTCACGCACAAAATCGTTTGCCGGCGACGTTAACAGTTCGAGGGGCGTACCCTGCTGGACGACTTCGCCATGATCCATCAGCACCAGGCGATCGGCCAGCCGCAGTGCCTCGTCGATATCATGCGTCACCAGCACGATCGTGCGCCCAAGTATACGGTGGATGCGGCTCATCTCGGCCTGAAGCGCGCCGCGGGTGACCGGATCCAGCGCGCCGAAGGGCTCATCCATCAGCAGCACCTGCGGGTTAGCGGCCAGCGCGCGCGCCACCCCGACCCGCTGCTGCTGCCCGCCGGAAAGCTGGTGCGGATAACGGTCGCGAAGCGACGTGTCCAGGCCCAGCAGCGCCATCAGTTCGTCGACGCGCGCGTTGATCTTCGCCCGGGACCATTTTTCCAGCTGTAGCACGGTGGCAATGTTCTGCGCCACCGTCCAGTGGGGAAACAGGCCGATGGACTGAATGGCGTAGCCCATACGACGCCGCAGCTCCAGCACCGGCAGGCTGCGGATCTCCTCTCCGGCAAAGCGAATCGTCCCGCTGTCGTGTTCCACCAGCCGGTTGATCATCTTCAACGTCGTGGATTTTCCTGACCCCGACGTCCCGATCAGTACCGAGAACGCCCCTTCGGCAAAGTGCAGATTAAGGTGGCTTGCCGCCGGACGGCCCGCAAAGGTTTTACTGACATCATGAAATTCAATCATTGGCTCTTCTCCCGAGCAGCGCGAGCCACAGGGCAAATAAGGCATCCAGCACGACCGCAAGCGCAATCGTGGGTACGACGCCCAGCAACACCAGATCCAGCGCGCTGCTGAGCAGCCCCTGGAAGACCAGTGCCCCAAATCCGCCCGCACCGATCAGCGCGGCAATCACCGCCATCCCCACGGTTTGCACCGTCACTACCCGCAGGCTGCGCACCAGCAGCGGAAGCGCAAGTGGCAGCTGAATTTTCCAGAAACACTGGCGCGCACTCATCCCCATTGCATGCGCGCTTTCCAGCACGTCGGGCGGGACCTGGCTTAACCCCGCCACCACCCCGCGCACCAGCGGCAATAGCGCATACAGCACAAGGGCGATGAGCGCCGGCGTCAGCCCGGTTCCGGCAATGCCCGCCGCGGACAACCCGGGGAAGGATTTCACCAGACCGGCAAGGGGAGCAATCAGCAGGCCAAACAGGGCAACGGAGGGGATGGTCTGAATCACGTTGAGGACGGTAAAGACAGCGCCCTGACGGCTGGGATGCCGGTAGCACCACATGCCCAACGGCACGCCCAGCAGCAGCGCCGGGATCAGCGTCCCAAACAGGATCGTCAGATGTTGCACCAGCGCGTTGTCAAACACCTCCTGGCGGTTGACGTACTCTTTTAACAGCGAGAGCTGATTCAGATCGCCGCTGAAGAGGATCAGCAGAGGAATAATCCAGAATTGCGCATTCAGCAGCCAGCGCCAGACGGGCTGCGGCGTCAGACGGCGAATGGCATCGCTACAGGCCAGCAGGCAGAGCGCCAGCCACAGCCACAGGCCGCTGCCAATCGACGTGCGCGAAAGCGGGCTTTCAACCGAGGCCATCAGCGTTGCCGCCTGCCCTGCGCTCCAGAACAGCACGATAAACAACGCTTCACAGAGAAGCAGCGTCAGCCAGAGTGCGGCACGTCCTGGCGAGAACGATAATACCAGCGCGCTCGCCAGCGCCGCGCCCAGCAGCAGCGGCGTAAACGACCACATCTGCCAGAGCGCGTGAGGTTCGCCCGATACCAGGCGGTTTGGTGCGACATTGACAAAAGGTAACGCGACCGCCGCGATGGCCACACAGGCCAACAGCAGCAGAACGCGGTTATGACATTTTATTGGCACAGCCTTATCCCGTTACTTCACAAGCCCTTGTTGTTTCAGGAAGTCGGCGGCCACTTTTTTGGCATCCAGCCCCTCAACGGCAATGCTGGCATTCAGCTGTTGCAGCGTTTTCGCATCCAGTTTTTCAAACACCGGTTTCAGCCATTTGTCGATATCCGGGTAGGCTTGCAGGACCGCCTCACGCACAACCGGGGTTGGGGCGTAAATCGGCTGAACGCCTTTCGGGTCGGTTAAGGTTTGCAGGCCAAGCGCCGCGACCGGGCCGTCGGTGCCGTAGGCCATCGCCGCGTTGACGCCGGAGGTTTGCTGCGCCGCGGCCTTAATGGTCACCGCCGTGTCGCCACCCGCCAGAGAGAGCAGCTGCGCCTGATCGAGCTTGAAATCATAGGCTTTTTCAAACGCCGGCAGGGCATCCGCGCGCTCGATAAACTCGGCCGAGGCCGCGAGCTTAAACTCGCCCTTCTCTTTCAGGTAGCGGCTGAGATCGTCAAGCGAGGTGAGCTTGCCTTTCTCGGCGATATCTTTGCGCACCGCGATGGTCCAGGTGTTGTTAGCGGGTGCCGGCGTGAGCCAGACCAGCCTGTTTTTTTCCGCATCCAGCTTTTTGACTTTTTCGTACCCGGCTTTGGCATTTTTCCAGGCCGGATCGTTTTCATCCTTGAAGAAGAATGCCCCATTGCCGGTGTATTCCGGATAGATATCCAGCTCGCCGGAAGTGATGGCACCGCGCACCACCGGGGTGGTGCCAAGCTGAACTTTATTGATCGTTTTTACGCCGTGACTGTCGAGCACCTGCAAAATGATATTGCCGAGCAACGCGCCTTCGGTATCAATTTTGGAACCCACTTTTACCGGCTCTGCGGCCTGTAGCGGCAGGCTCAGCGCCGCCAGAAGCAACGCCGATCCTGTTATCCCCTTAATCATCGTCATTCTGCTTTCCTCATTATTTTGCGGCCTTTTTCATAGGCTTGAGAGAAAAGCGTAGCTTAAAACAGGGAATTTAACCGTTTTTAGTAGAAGATGAGAGGCATCCCCCGCCGGTCGGGGGATGGGAAGGAAGGTAGGATTATTGCAGTTCGAATTCGGCTTTGTTCACGCGGGCGGAATCCACGCCGATGAAGACGTTAAATTTGCCCGGCTCGGCATCGTATTTCATCTGCTGATTCCAGAACTTCAGCGCATTCACGTCAATCGGGAAGCTGACCGTTTTGGTTTCACCGGGCTTCAGGTTGACCTTCTCGAAGCCGCGCAGCTGTTTCACCGGACGGCTCATGGAGGCCGTAACGTCCTGCACGTACATCTGGATCACCGTCGCGCCTTCGCGCTTGCCGCTGTTGGTCACATCCACGCTGGCGGTCACGCTGCCATCACGCTTCAGGGTCGGGGCCGACATTTTCACGTCAGAGACCGTAAACGTGGTGTAGCTCAGGCCGTAGCCAAACGGATACAGCGGGCCGTTCGCCTCATCGAAATAACGAGACGTGTACTTGTTCGGCTTGTCGGCGTTATACGGACGGCCGGTGTTCAGATGGCTGTAGTAAACCGGGATCTGCCCGACGGAGCGTGGGAAGGACATCGGCAGCTTGCCTGACGGGTTGTAATCGCCAAACAGCACGTCGGCGATGGCGTTCCCCCCTTCGGTACCGGCGAACCAGGTTTCCAGAATGGCATCAGCCTGCTGGTCTTCTTTCACCAGCGCCAGCGGACGACCGTTCATCAGCACCAGCACCAGCGGCTTGCCGGTGGCTTTCAGGGCCGCGATCAGGTCGCGCTGGCTTTGCGGAATGGTGATGTCGGTACGGCTGGAGGCTTCGTGCGCCATCCCCTGCGCTTCACCCACCACGGCGACCACCACGTCAGACTGCTTCGCGGCGTTTACCGCTTCGTCAATCATCTCCTTCGGCGTGCGCGGATCGACCTTCACCGCTTCCTCATACTGATTAAGGAAGGTAACGATGTCTTTATCGTCGGTGACGTTCGCGCCTTTGGCGTAAACCACTTTTGCGTTATCACCCACGGCGCTCTTAATACCGGTCAGCACCGTCACGGACTGATCGGCCACGCCCGCGGCGGACCAGCTGCCCATCACGTCACGCTTGCTGTCGGCCAGCGGGCCGACCACGGCAATGGTGCCGGATTTTTTCAGCGGCAGCGTCTCGAGACGGTTTTTCAGCAGCACCAGGCTTTCGCGTGCCACTTCGCGGGCTTCTTTGCGGTGCAGGCGGCTTTCGGCATTGGTGTCCGCCGGGTCAGACTCCTTCGGCCCCAAGTGGCTGTACGGATCGTTAAACAGCCCCATGTCATATTTCACGTTCAGCACGTGGCGCGCGGCATCGTCCAGCTCCGCCATCGTCACCTTGCCGCTCTTCACCAGCCCCGGCAGGTATTTGCTGTAGTACTCGTCGCTCATGCTCATGTTGATGCCGGACTTGAGCGCCACGCGTACCGCATCTTCCGGGTCAGACGCCGTACCGTGCTTGATCAGCTCTTTAATCGCGCCGTGGTCTGAAACGGTGATGCCCTTAAAGCCCCACTGGTCGCGCAGCACGTCTTTCAGCAGCCACGAATCGGAGGTGGCAGGCGTGCCGTTCAGCGAGTTCAGCGCCACCATCACCGCGCCGCTGCCCGCGTCCAGCCCCGCTTTGTACGGCGGCATGTAGTCGTTAAACAGACGCTGCGGGCTCATGTCGACGGTGTTGTACTCTTTGCCGCCCTCCACCGCGCCGTAGGCGGCGAAATGCTTGACGCTGGTCATCACCGAGTAACGATCTGCCGGACTTTTGCCCTGCATCGCTTCCACCATGGTTTTGCCCATCGTGGCGGTTAACCAGGTATCTTCACCAAAGCCTTCCGAGCCGCGGCCCCAGCGCGGATCGCGGGAGACGTCAACCATCGGCGCCCAGGTCATGTTCAGGCCGTCGTCTGCGGCTTCATATGCCGACACGCGCCCGACGGTTTTCACCGCATCAAGATTAAACGAGGAGGCCAGGCCAAGGCTGATCGGGAAGACGGTACGCTGACCGTGCACCACGTCATAGGCGAAGAAGAGAGGAATTTTCAGGCGGCTGAGCTGCATGACCTGATCCTGCATGGCGCGGATATCCTGACGGGTAACGGTGTTAAAAATCGCTCCGACCTGGCTCTCTTTGATCATCTCGCGGATCGCTTCTTTCGGGTTATCCGGGCCGACGCTGATCAGGCGCAGCTGGCCGATTTTCTCATCGACCGTCATCTTTTTGAGTAAATCCGTGACAAAGGCGTCGCGGGCTTCAGGCGTGAGCGGGTGATTACCAGACAAATCCTCTGCCAGCGCAGGTTGCAGCGCCAGGCTGACGGCAACACCTACAGAACATAGCCATTTCATGTTGTTATTCTCTCTCATCAATAACCGCGGGAAGCACCCGGCCAGACCGTACGAAAATCGCAGTGTGCCACAAACCCGTAAACCCGTGCAGGGTTATTCTCTGATTTTTCTCATGAATACCCGACCGCTTAACGGCTAATCGCGCTATGCTTTACAGCGAGAAATTTGCCCCACCACAAGGAGTGGAAGATGTCTTCTGTTCGAACTGACGATAACACTACTTTTATTAACGAACTGTCGCGCCTGGTGGGTCACTCTCACCTGCTTACCGACCCGGCCAAAACCGCCCGCTACCGTAAGGGCTTTCGCTCCGGACAGGGCGACGCGCTGGCGGTGGTTTTCCCCGGCACGCTGCTCGAACTGTGGCGCGTGTTGAGCGCCTGCGTTGCGGCAGACAAGATTATTTTAATGCAGGCTGCGAATACCGGCCTGACCGAAGGCTCCACGCCGAACGGCAACGATTACGATCGTGACATCGTGATTATCAGCACCCTGCGCCTCGACAAACTGCACCTGCTGGACAAAGGCGAACAGGTGCTCGCCTTCCCCGGCACCACGCTCTACTCGCTGGAAAAAGCGCTTAAGCCGCTGGGACGCGAACCGCACTCGGTGATCGGCTCGTCGTGCATTGGCGCCTCGGTGATCGGCGGGATCTGCAACAACTCCGGCGGCTCGCTGGTGCAGCGCGGCCCGGCGTACACGGAAATGTCGCTGTTTGCCCGTATCGATGAAAACGGCAAGCTGACGCTGGTAAACCATCTGGGCATCGATCTGGGCGTAACGCCAGAGCAGATCCTCAGCAAGCTCGACGACGACCGCGTGAGGGATGAAGACGTTCAGCACGATGGCCGCCACGCGCATGACCACGATTACATCACCCGCGTGCGCGATATCGACGCCGATACGCCGGCGCGCTATAACGCCGATCCGGATCGCCTGTTTGAATCCTCCGGCTGCGCGGGCAAGCTGGCCGTGTTTGCGGTGCGCCTTGATACCTTCCCGGCAGAGAAAAAGCAGCAGGTGTTTTACATCGGCACCAATCAGCCGGAGGTGCTGACGGAGATCCGCCGTCATATTCTGGCCGACTTCACGCACCTGCCGGTGGCAGGCGAGTATATGCACCGGGACATTTACGACATCGCCGAACGCTACGGCAAAGACACCTTCCTGATGATCGACAAGCTCGGCACCGATAAAATGCCGTTCTTCTTCACCTTGAAGGGCCGCACCGACGCAATGCTGGAGAAAGTGTCGCTGTTCAAGCCGCACTTTACCGACCGCTTCATGCAGAAGCTGGGCAACGTCTTCCCGGCGCATTTACCTGAGCGGATGAAGACCTGGCGCGACAAGTATGAGCACCACCTGCTGCTGAAAATGGCCGGGGACGGCATTGCCGAAGCGCAGAGCTGGCTTACCGAGTTCTTCAAAACTGCCGACGGGGATTTCTTCGCCTGTACGCCGGAAGAAGGCAGTAAAGCCTTCCTGCACCGCTTCGCCGCGGCGGGTGCTGCTATACGCTACCAGGCGGTGCATTCCGAAGAGGTGGAAGATATTCTGGCGCTGGATATCGCGCTGCGTCGCAACGATACCGAGTGGTTTGAACACCTGCCGCCGGAGATCGACAGCAAGCTGGTGCACAAGCTCTATTACGGCCACTTTATGTGCTATGTCTTCCATCAGGATTACATCGTCAAAAAAGGCGTTGATGCGCACGCGCTAAAAGAGCAGATGCTCGCGCTACTGCACGCGCGTGGCGCACAGTATCCTGCCGAGCACAACGTGGGGCATCTGTATAAAGCGCCGGAGACGCTTACACAGTTTTATCGCAAAAATGACCCGACAAACAGTATGAACCCCGGCATTGGTAAGACAACGCGGAAGAAATACTGGAAAGAGAGTCCCGAACCAGCGCAGCACATTACGCCATCCTCTGATGAGCGCCTCTAGCCAAAATTAAGAGATTGTTAAGCGCTCCTCAAACGTACTAGAGTAACGGCTTATTGCCAGAGAAACGTTTCTCTGGCTTGCCAAACGAGGAGCGGGCAGAACATGTCGGCTGTAGAGAGTTTACCCGAAACCGAAATCGAGGTGCGCGACGCCCTTCCTGACGATGCGCATGCTATCTCGGCAATATACGCCTGGCACGTGCTTCATGGACGTGCCTCCTTTGAGGAAGTTCCTCCAACCGTCGATGAGATGCGCCAGCGGATAAAAAACGTGACCGACAGCGGGTTACCGTGGCTGGTCGCGCTATATCGCGGCATCGTCGTCGGCTACTGCTACGCCACGTTTTATCGTCCGCGCCAGGCTTATCGATATACCCTTGAAGAATCCATTTATGTGGATGCCAGCACTACCGGCCGCGGGTTTGGTTCGATCTTACTCCAGGCGCTGATCGCCCGGTGTGAACAAGGACCGTGGCGGCAGATGATAGCCGTGGTCGGCGACGGGCAAAATAACTCCGGGTCGTTGCGGCTGCATAAAAAGCACGGTTTCGACATTGTGGGTCAGCTCAGAAGTGTGGGATATAAAAAAGGCGACTGGCGGGACACGGTGATGATGCAGCGCCCGCTCAACGACGGTGACTGGACGCTGCCTGAGTAAGGCGCTTTCGCCCGGTGGCGCTTCGCTTACCGGGCCTACGTGTCGAGGCCGCTGTAGGCCGGGTAAGGTGAAGCCGTCACCCGGCACACGCAAACGGCTCAGTCGTTCTGCGCCGTCGCCATCTGTTCCGCTTTCTGCTTCTTATACGCCAGTGCTGAAGCCGGCACCGGCTGCACTTTCCCGGTCTCAATCCAGGTTCGCAGGCGGCTCGCATCCGCAAAGTGGGTGTATTTGCCGAAGGCATCCATCACCACCAGCGCCACCGGCTTACCGTTAAACACGGTGCGCATCACCAGGCAGTGGCCTGCCGCATTGGTGAATCCGGTCTTGGTTAGCTGAATATTCCAGTTATCGCGATACACCAGATGGTTAGTGTTGCGGAACGGCAGCGTATACGCCGGGCTTGAGAAGGTCGCCATCTCCTCACGCGTGGTGCTGAGCTGACCAATCAGCGGATATTGCTTGCTGGCGATCAGCAGCTTTGTTAAGTCACGCGCCGTCGAGACGTTATGGATCGACAGACCGGTTGGCTCCACGAAATGGGTATTTTTCATCCCCAGCGATTTGGCTTTCGCGTTCATCGCGCGGATAAACGCGTCGTAACCGCCAGGATAATGGTGGGCGAGGCTCGCCGCCGCGCGGTTCTCTGAGGACATCAGCGCCAGCAGCAGCATATTTTTACGGCTGATTTCACTGTTCAGACGCACGCGAGAGTAGATCCCTTTCATCTCTGGCGTGTGGCTGATATCCACTTTCAGCTTTTCGTCCAGCGGCAGTCGTGCATCCAGCACTACCATCGCGGTCATGACTTTGGTTATGGAGGCTATCGGGCGCACCAGATCCGGGTGGCTGGCGTAGATGACCTTGTTGGTGTTCAGGTCAACGATCATCGCACTGCCGGAGGCAATCTGGGGTTGCGCAGCGGTTGTTGCGACTGCGGGCGTTTTGGCGATGGCTGGCGCGGTAGCGGACACGCCGAACAGCAGCGCAAGACTAAGGAGTGACACTCGGAATTTCAGCATGATGAGACTTCTGATAATGATTCACGCACGTGATGACGTACACCGCCTGCATCGACGGATAAACGCAGGCTGGCTTTGGCATCATAGCGGCCACTGTGCGTTGTCGCCAGCGGAGAATCGTGACCAGATGCTGCATTGCTGGCATTTACGCCAGCAATGCAGGGCACTCAAAAGAGACGGTATCCATAACCCCAGAGAATAACCGTCAGGGCCAGTAGCGCCTCCAGGACCAGCACGCCGATGGCAAGCGTTGAGCTGGAGAAGCTCAGGCCCTCTTCTTTATTGATATTCAGGAAGGTGGGAACCCCCACATACAGCAGATAACCGGTGTAAAAGAGGGCTACCGTACCGATCAGCGCGCACAGCCAGACCAGTGGATAGAGCGCGACAATACCGCTTAAGAACAGCGGGGTCGCGACGTATCCGGCGAAGACCATACAGTGTGCCAGCGACGGGCGCTGCGGATAGTTACGCGCCATCCAGTGGATGACCCGCCCCATCACCGCCACCCCGGCCAGCATCAGGCCATAGAACAGGATGGCCATGTACAGTCCGGTAAACCAGGAAAGCTGAACCACGGTGCCGTCACCAAAGTTCCAGCCGATTTGCGTAGTACCTATAAACGCGCAGACCACCGGCACCGCTGCCATCAGCAGGACATGGTGGGTGTAGTGATGCGCGACCGTTTCGTTCTCGTTACGTATCACCTGCATTTCACGATCGGGATGGGAGAAAAGTCCCCAGACATGGTTCATAACGCCCCCTTGTTGTCGGCCCGTCAGCGATAGCTTAAGTATAATGCAGGCTTTAGATTATTTTATGTACAGTGGGAAATTTCCGTTGATTGCCGCGCAGTTGATGGATGGGGTATATGATTAACGCAGGCACAGTAAGGGAGACGACGTTTACTTAATGGATATCAACGGTCTTATTGAACAATATGGATACGCCGCGCTGGTGATCGGCAGCGTGGCAGAGGGCGAAACCATCACGCTGCTGGGCGGGGTGGCCGCACATCAGGGATTGCTGAAATTTCCGCTGGTGGTCGCCGCCGTCGCATTGGGCGGTATGATTGGCGATCAGCTGCTCTACTTTCTGGGGCTGCGTTTTGGCCCGACGCTTTTGCACCGTTTCGCTAAACATCAGAAGAAAATTCGCCGCGCCCAGCGGCTGATCCAGCGACATCCTTATCTTTTCGTGATTGGCACCCGCTTTATGTACGGTTTTCGCATCATTGGGCCGATACTGATTGGCGCGAGCCGCTTACCGCCGAAAATTTTCCTGCCGCTGAATATTATCGGGGCGATTGCCTGGGCGTTGATTTTCACCACGCTTGGCTACGCGGGTGGCGAAGTGATTAGCCCGTGGCTGCATAATCTTGACCAGCACCTGAAGCACTGGGCGTGGTTGATCCTGGTCGTTGTGGCGGTGATTGGGGTGCGCCTGTGGCTGAAGCATCGTGAAAAGCGCCGGGATGAAGAGTGAGTGCGGCCTGATGCCCTCACCCCGGCCCTCTCCCGGGGTGAGGGGGAAACTTATTCCGCTGGCTTAAACTGCGGATTCGCCAGCATAAATCCGCCATCGACGATAAACGACTGTCCGGTGGTATAGCTGGCGTCGCTGTCGCATAGCCAGGCCACCAGGCTGGCAATTTCTTTGGTGTGGCCGGGGCGCGCCAGCGGAATTGACGGCATAGATCCCTCTTTAACTTCGCTGTCGTCCATATCGTTCATCGGCGTGGCAATCGCACCGGGGGCGACGGCGTTCACCAGGATCTTATGCTGCACCAGTTCCAGCGCCATTGATTTGGTTAACCCGCCCAGAGCGTGCTTTGCTGCGGTATAGGCGCTGGCATCCGGCAGCGGCGTATGTTCATGAACCGAGGTGATGTTCACGATTCGCCCCCCTTCCCCCTGCTTCACCATCTGACGCGCCGCGATTTGCGAGCAGAGAAACGCACCGTCCACGTCAACGGTGAAAATGTTCCGCCAGTCATCAAACGACAGTTCCAGAAAAGGCGCTTTGTTCATCGCCCCGGCATTGTTAACCAGCACGTCCAGCCGCCCGAAGCGGGAAATCAGCGTTTCGATGGCCTTTGCGCCTTCCGGCAGCGTGCCCAGGTCAAGATGGATGGCCTCGGCACGCTGACCGCGCGCTTCAACCTCACGGCAGGTTTCCAGCGCCCCTTTTTCATCTGAATGCCAGGTCACCCCGATATCAAACCCGCGTTCGGCCAGCATCAGGGCCGTCGTTTTACCAATCCCTGAATCCGATGCGGTAACAATTGCGACTCGCGTCATACTCACCTCCTGAAAATCTGCAAAGAGGTAAGTATAGATAATGCGCGATTTTAGACGTGATGATATCCACCGCCCAGCGCGGACGTGAGCTGTAGCGTGGCGTCCACGTACTGGCCTTGCAGCATTAATCCTGCAATCTGCTCTTTCAGCGCCGGAATTTTTGCTTCACTCACCCGGGAGCCGGCAATGATCCCCGCGCTGAAGCGCGCCTGCGCCAGTCCAACGACGAGCGCGGCGTCTTTTTCGACCTTCCGCTGGTGCTGATTTTTGGCGGTCAGGGTTTCCACTTCACTCGCCGTTCGGGTGACCTGGTTTACGGCCTCCACCACGGCCTTGTTGTAGTTCGCCACGGAGAGGTTGTTCTGCGCCTGGGCGATATCCAGGTTCGCATTTAACCGACCGCTGTCAAAGACTGGCAGGGTCAGACCCGCGGTCACGCCCATTTGCTGCGCGGAAGAACGGAACAGATCGCTCAGGTGCAACGCATCCTGCTGCAAGAACGCCATCAAATTGACGTCGGGATAGAACGCGGCTTTGGCGGCCTCCACTTCGCTCATGGACGCTTCGATATACCAGTGCGCCTCCTGCAAATCCGGGCGGCGAGCCAGCAGCTCATAGCCGAGCGTTGACGGCAGCGACGCCTCTACGTCAGGTAGTGCATGCCGGGCGAGCGTGATCGAAGGGGTATTGGTCAACGCGTTCAGACGCGCTTCAATGGCCTTCATTTTACCCTTCACGTCAGCGAGCTGTTCATCGGTTTTGCTGGCATTAATATCCGTTTCAACGCCCTCTACGGAGGAGGTGATCCCGTGCTGATAGAGTTCACGATCGGCGCCGATGATATTTTCCTGCTCCTGTTTGATCTGCATGAGCACATCACCCACGGCGGCCTCGGTCTGCCATTCCCAGTACAGCCGCGCGACGCTGCTGGCGAGCAGCTGGCGGGTCTGCTCCAGCTCCGCTTTTTGCGCATTCACTTTACCGATGCGGGCCTCAATCTTGGCGCGATTTTTCCCCCATAAATCCAGATCCCAACCCGCCGTCAGGCCAAAGGTGCCGTTGGTATACCAGGGGCCGGTTGTTCCCGCCGCCGGGTCGGTCAGGGCGAACGGTCCCATCAGCCCCTCTGCCGACATCTTTTGCCGTTCAACATCGGCGGAAAAGTCCAGCTGTGGGCCATCAGCGGCGACAGCGGCTTTCGCCTGCGCTTCCGCCAGGGTGATACGCTGTCGGGCAATTTCCATATCCGGCGCATCCGCTATCGCTTTGGCGATAAGCGAGTTGAGCTGGGGGTCATTATAATCTTTCCACCATTCGCTTTTTGGCCAGTCGGCATGGCTCAGCTGGGTATTTACAGCGGCGGCGGTGGCTTGCGTTTTAATTGGTGATACCGTGGCATGTTCCGGCGCACAGGCGACCAGCATAAAAATCAGGGGAGCACTCAGAGATAAAGTAAGGGAACGTTTCATTACGCCATGCACTCAAAAAAGTAAAGGCGCAACTTACGCTTACTGGCGTTCCGTTTTTTAGTAACGCGTGGCAATCCGCATAATGTTATACATTTTCATATCCGGAAATTTATTCCCCAAGACAATGATTTAATTTCATGTATTCATGCTAGTTATGAATTGGCTGCTACACTTACTCACGACAGACATACGCAGGAGAGGCGAATGAAAATATTATTGTGGGTTATTTTGATTATATTTCTGATAGGGCTGCTGGTGGTAACCGGCGTATTCAAGATGATTTTCTGATTCTTCTGCCCGGCTGCGCGCCGGGCAAAGGTATTCACGCCTGGCTCAGCCCTTCGACTGGATGACGCGGGCAATATCCGCAGACGTCTGTAGCGTACGGATCTCCTGAAATAACCCCAGCGCTTCGCCGTACTCTTTACGCAAATAGCTCAGCCACTGTTTGATACGCGCAACGTGATACAACCCGGTATCGCCCTGCTTTTCCAGCCGCGTGTATTTTTGCAGGAGTTTCACCACGTCAGCCCAAGGCATACGCGGCTCATTATACTTCACCACCCGGCTGAGGTTCGGCACGTTCAGCGCGCCGCGTCCAATCATCACCGCATCACAGCCGGTGGCTTTCAGACACGCTTGTGCGCTCTCGTAATCCCAGATTTCGCCGTTGGCGATAACGGGAATGGTAAGGCGTTTGCGGATCTCGCCAATCGCCTGCCAGTTAATGCGCTCGGCTTTGTAGCCATCCTCTTTGGTACGCCCGTGCACCACCAGCTCGGTGGCGCCCGCCTGCTGCACCGCATCGGCAATTTCAAACTGCTTATCCCCGCTGTCCCATCCCAGACGCACTTTGACCGTCACCGGCAGATGCGATGGCACCGCCTCACGCATGGCCTTTGCGCCGCGATAAATCAGCTCCGGATCCTTTAGCAACGTTGCCCCGCCGCCGCTGCCGTTAACCAGCTTTGACGGACAGCCGCAGTTAAGGTCGACGCCGTACGAGCCAAGCGCGACCGCGCGGGCGGCGTTCTCAGCCAGCCACTCAGGGTACTGACCGAGCAGCTGAATGCGCACCAGCGTACCGGAGGGGGTGCGGCTCTGCCGATGCAGCTCCGGGCAGAGGCGATAAAATGATTTTTCTGGCAGCAACATATCGACCACGCGCAAGAACTCCGTCACGCAGAGATCGTAATCGTTCACCTCGGTCAGCAGCTCGCGCACGAGCGAGTCGAGCACGCCTTCCATCGGGGCCAGTAAAACACGCATTCTGAGTACCTGTGAAAAAAGACGCGCTATAGTAGCTGCTCTCTATGACTGTGGAAAGCCCGGCGTTCCATTCAGGAATGTCTGTTATGCTCAAAATTCATGTTGTGATCCGTGGCACATTTTCAGGTTTAATTGTATGATGAATACGTCTCAG
The DNA here is from genome assembly GCF_014895905.1 of Enterobacter cloacae complex sp. P15RS. Taxonomy (NCBI): domain Bacteria; kingdom Pseudomonadati; phylum Pseudomonadota; class Gammaproteobacteria; order Enterobacterales; family Enterobacteriaceae; genus Enterobacter; species Enterobacter cloacae complex sp. P15RS. The sequence continues at coordinate 68,529 of NZ_JADBQL010000016.1, forward strand.
CAAGGACTTTCACCATGAGCAAATCACTGAATACTATCTGGCAATACCTTCGGGCCTTCGTCCTGATTTATGCCTGCCTGTACGCCGGCATTTTTATCGCGTCGCTGCTGCCGATTACCATACCCGGCAGCATTATCGGCATGCTGATCCTCTTTGTGCTGCTGGCATTACAGGTGCTGCCCGCGAAATGGGTCAACCCGGGGTGCTTCGTTCTCATTCGCTATATGGCCCTGCTTTTTGTGCCTATCGGCGTTGGGGTTATGCAGTATTACGATGTGCTTAAAGCGCAATTCGGCCCGATAGTCGTCTCCTGCGCCATCAGTACGCTGGTGGTTTTTCTGGTGGTCAGCTGGAGCTCACATATTGTGCATGGCGAACGTAAAGTGGTTGGGGAGAAAACAAAAAAATGATGGAAAATATCTGGTGGTCCCTGCCGTTAACCCTGGCGGTGTTCTTCGCTGCCCGTAAGCTTGCGGTTCGTTTTAAAATGCCACTGCTGAACCCGCTGCTGGTCGCCATGGTGGTGATCATTCCTTTTCTGCTGTTCACCGGCATACCTTATGAACGTTACTTCGCCGGGAGTAAAATCCTCAACGATTTATTGCAGCCCGCCGTGGTGGCGCTGGCGTTTCCTTTATATGAGCAACTGCATCAGATCCGCGCGCGCTGGAAGTCCATCATCACCATCTGCTTTGTGGGTAGCCTGGTGGCGATGATTACCGGCACGTCAGTGGCCCTGTTGATGGGCGCGTCGCCGCAGATTGCCGCCTCTATTCTGCCGAAATCCGTGACCACGCCGATCGCCATGGCCGTGGGCGGCAGCATCGGAGGCATCCCGGCCATTAGCGCCGTATGCGTGATTTTTGTCGGTATCCTGGGGGCGGTGTTTGGCCATACGCTGCTGAACATCATGAAAATACGCACCAAAGCGGCGCGCGGTCTGGCGATGGGTACCGCCTCGCACGCGCTGGGCACCGCACGCTGTGCGGAACTGGATTATCAGGAAGGGGCATTCAGCTCGCTGGCGCTGGTGATTTGCGGGATTATTACCTCCCTGGTCGCACCGTTCATCTTCCCGATTATTCTGGCCGTGATGGGCTAAAATTTGCGATGCGTCGCGCAAATTTCATTTTCATTTCATAAGTTGCACACATAATGAGATTTGGATCACATATAAAGGCCGTTCGGCTCCGTACACTACCGATCCATTAACCTTGATGAGGCAACGTCATGCATCCACGTTTTCAAGCTGCTTTCTCTCAGCTTGCAGAGAATTTGCAATCAGCCCTGGCTCCGGTTCTGGCGGATGCGCATTTCCCCGCCCTGCTGACGGCAGATCAGGTCACGACGCTTAAGCAGGCAACGGGGCTGGACGAAGACGCGCTGGCTTTCGCCCTGCTGCCGCTGGCGGCTGCCTGCGCCCGCGCTGACCTTTCCCATTTTAACGTAGGCGCGATTGCGCGCGGCGTAAGCGGAAACTGGTATTTCGGCGGGAATATGGAGTTTCTCGGTGCGACCATGCAGCAAACCGTTCACGCGGAGCAGAGCGCAATCAGCCACGCCTGGCTGCGCGGTGAAAAAGCCCTGCGCGCCATTACCGTCAACTACACCCCTTGCGGCCACTGCCGCCAGTTTATGAATGAGCTGAACAGCGGGCTGGAACTGCGTATCAATCTGCCGGGCCGCGCGCCGCATACGCTGGGCGATTACCTGCCCGACGCTTTCGGCCCGAAAGATCTTGAGATCAAAACCCTGCTGATGGACGAGCAGGATCACGGTTATGCGCTCTCTGGGGATGCGCTCAGCGAAGCGGCCATTGCTGCCGCCAACAAAAGTCACACGCCGTACAGTAAATCCCCAAGCGGTGTCGCCCTTCAGTGCCGCGACGGTCGCATCTTCACCGGGAGCTATGCTGAGAATGCCGCGTTCAACCCGACGCTGCCTCCGCTTCAGGGCGCACTGAACCTGCTCAGCCTGAACGGGTATGACTATCCGGATATTCAGCGCGCGATCCTGGCTGAAATTGCCGATGCGCCGCTGATCCAGTGGGACGCAACCGCAGCCACGCTGAAAGCGCTGGGCTGTACAACCATCGACCGCGTGCTGCTTGCCTGATCGTCCCGGCGGGCAGAAATGCCCGCCAGTCTGACGAAAAACCCCTCAGTTGATTCGCTGTTTCTTGCGCTAACCAGGCGGGTACAGTAGCCTGAGGGAAATTTCATCATCGGTACGAGCCATCTGCATGTTAAAGCGCGTGTTTTACAGCCTGTCTGTCCTGGTCGGCATACTGCTGTTGATCGTGCTGGGTCTCGACCGCTGGATGAGCTGGAAAACAGCCCCCTACATTTTTGACGATCTTCAGGACCTCCCCTACCGTCAGGTTGGCGTCGTGCTTGGTACCGCCAAGTATTACCGCACCGGCGTCATCAATCAGTATTACCGATATCGTATTCAGGGCGCCCTGAACGCCTATAACAGCGGCAAGGTGAACTATCTGCTGTTAAGCGGCGATAACGCCCTGCAAAGCTATAATGAACCGGTGACGATGCGCAAAGATTTGATTGCCGCAGGCGTTGACCCGGCCGATATCGTGCTCGACTACGCCGGATTCCGCACCCTTGATTCCATCGTGCGTACCCGCAAGGTGTTCGACACCAACGATTTCATCATCATCACCCAGCGTTTCCACTGCGAGCGGGCGCTGTTTATCGCCCTGCATATGGGGATCCAGGCCCAGTGCTACGCCGTGCCGTCGCCAAAAGATATGCTGAGCGTACGCGTACGCGAGTTTGGCGCCCGTTTTGGCGCGCTGGCTGACCTGTATCTGTTCAAGCGTGAACCGCGCTTCTTAGGCCCGCTGGTGCCAATCCCGGCGATGCATGAAGTGCCTGAAAATGCGCAAGGTTATCCGGCGGTGACGCCGGAGCAGCTGCTGGAAATGCAGAAGAAGTAATCCAGTTCATTAATGCGTGATATAAAACGCTTTATCCTCTTTCAAGTCATCTAATGAGTGATATAAGTAGCCTTACTTGCTTTTATCATTCCTAATGCGTAGTATTTTACTCATTATGGCTTTCTGGAGGTGAGATGGAGACATTAACCGTACAGGCATATCTGAACGAAACATGGACGGATATCGCTCTCATCAAATATCCAGGAAGTGAAAAAAATGACTGGACTACTACGCAGTTAGACTACCTCACTGAGTACGCGATTAATTTTCTCGACTATGATGATTTTCACGCGGTCTCAGTCAATCACCCTGTATCACTCTTTTTTGATGATCATGGTCAACCGGGCTGGCTGCGATTTATCGACGATATCATTCCCGCCGGAGCCAGCCGCCGTTACTGGGTAAATGCGCTCAATATCAGCGAATTGCCCGTTGGCCAGCAAAATTTCTTATTGCTGAAATTTGGCACAATGTCCCCTGTGGGGAATTTACGAATTAAAGAATCTGTTCCTGAATGGAATAAATTCGCGAGCGCTAAAACGTTTACGGTTGCGGACGTTATCGATCGTGCAGCTGATTTTCTGGATTATGCCCAGGAAAGAGGCGCGGCTGCGGGTGGTGCAACCGGCGCTGGCGGTGAAGCGCCTAAACTTTTGCTGCGCTGTAGTGAAACTGATGCCATCTGGATCGATACCTGGCAAAACGAGCCGGATAACCGGGATCGCTATTATTTAGTCAAATATCCACGCGGAAACAGAACAGAAGTTGACTGTAATATTCTGCGGGCTGAATTTCATTATTACCACGAGCTTAACGCGATGGGGTTTTCCACGATCCCAGTAGACACGATGCGCCTTGAAGAAGGTAGCCACTACCCGTCTCTGTGGTTGCCGCGTTTCGACATAGTGAGAAATGAGCAGGACCAGCTGGTCAGGCTGGGTATGGAGTCGGTGTATTCGCTATTACAAAAAGCACCCGGTACTCTACTGGATCATGAGACAACGCTGCGCGCGTTAATTAACAAAATCACCTCCAGCCATATGGTTCAGCAGCAGGGCTATCAGTTTGATATTCCTGGCTTTGTAACAGAATGGGTACGTCGGGATCTGCTAAATATTATTTTTGGAAATAGTGACAACCACGGGCGAAATACCGCCTTTGTAAAAGCTGAAAATCAAATTAGGCTCTCCCCTGTTTATGACTTTGCGCCGATGAAAGCGGACCCTGAGGGGATACCGCGAACCCTGAAGTGGTCGTTATCTTGCGAATCAGGGGGGGAGTATAATTTCAACGCTATCGCGCAAGCGCTGGCGGAGTGGATCCCTCCCGCAACGTTACTTGACGCGCTGCATGAGACAGCCGTCCAGCTCATCGATCTCCCGGAAAGGCTGGCGGCGCGAGGCGTTCCCGAACAGATAATGGAAATGCCTGCGATTGGTTTTAACTATGTTCCGAATAAACTTTCCCGTTGGGGTTTATTATGAAAACACCTGGTAAGACTGAATCAGAGCTTCTAAACACATTAGCCCGAGTACGCAGCGCAAATAAAAAGCGACAGCATGATGAGGCAGAAGATCCGGGCACATCATCGGTAGTAAAGAGGCAACGCGTTTCGCAAGGCTTAACACGAATTAGCACTCTCGATCGCCAGGCCGTACTGCATGCAGCCATACGGGACATTTTACTGGGTAAAATCTCACAGGGAGAGGCGCTGAAAAGACTCAGGGTTGAGGTGTTGGGGCTAAAGCAGGATGAATATGCAAAGCTGGTCAGCGTATCGCGTAAGACACTGTCGGATGTAGAAAATAACAGAGGCAACTATTCCGCTGAGGTGATAAATAAAATCTTTAAACCTTTTGGGCTTCAAACTGGACTAGTGCCTGTTTCAAAATCGCTTATCGCTTCACTTTTTTCCTGAAAAACCCGCATCACTGCGGGTTTTTCATTCCAGCGCTTACTTCTTACGCGCGTACTTCAGTGAATCCAGGGCAACCGCGAAGATGATGATCGCGCCCTTGATAATGTACTGCCAGTAGGGATTAACGCCGATGTAGGTCAGGCCATAGTTGATCACGGTGAAGATGATCACACCGGTCACCACGCCCAGCACGGTACCCACGCCGCCGCTGAAGGAGACCCCGCCGACCACGCAGGCCGCAATTGCATCCAGTTCGTACATAAAGCCGAGGTTGTTGGTCGCAGAGCCGATACGGCCCGCTTCCAGCATCCCGCCAAAGGCATAGAACACGCCGGACAGGGCATAAATCATCAGCAGGTTCAGCGCAACGTTGACCCCGGAGACTTTCGCCGCTTCCGGGTTGCCGCCGATGGCGAAAATGTTTTTACCGAAGCGGGTTTTGTTCCACAGGATCCAGACGAACGCCACCGCAATCAGCGCATAGAAGGTGATATAGGAGAGACGGAAGCTGCCCAGCGCAACAAACCCCTGCGTGAAGGTCGAGAAGCCGCTGTCGAAGCCAGAGATCGGGGACGCGCCGACGAAATCGTAGTACAGGGAGTTGATACCGTAAACGATGATCATCGTACCCAACGTGGTGATGAATGGCGTCACGTTCAGGTAAGCAATGATGATGCCGTTAATCAGGCCGATCACCGCGCCGATGGCGCACACAATCAGGATCACCACGAAAATAGGCATGGTCGCCATCTCCGGGAATACCTTGTTGGCGTTTTCCATCGACTGCAACAGGGTCGCCGCAATGACCGCCGCCAGACCGACCTGGCGCCCTGCCGAAAGGTCAGTCCCCTGGGTAACGATAAGCCCCGCCACGCCCAACGCGATAATAATACGTACGGAAGACTGGGTCAGGATGTTACTCAAGTTCAGCAGACTTAAGAACGTAGGGTCCTGGAAAATAATAATTGCCAGCAAGACTAAAAGAACAACGTAAATACCGCCTTCTTTCAGATAAGTGAGAAAACTTTTTTTATTTAACGCACTCATGAGGAGCCCCTGATCTTAAAGGTGCAAAGACGCAAGACGCAAAATTTCGTTTTGCGTTGTCGTTTTGGTGTCAACAATACCGGCAACGAGACCATTGCTCATAACCAGAATACGGTCTGTGATCCCTAACAATTCCGGCATTTCGGAAGAAATAATAATGATCCCTTTATCTTTTTTGGCCAGCTCCGCGATCAGCTGGTAAATTTCAAATTTTGCACCAACGTCGATACCGCGCGTAGGTTCATCCAGCATCAGGATCTCAGGCTGGGTCAATAACCAGCGACCGATAATGACCTTTTGCTGGTTCCCTCCCGAGAGTGAACCGATTTGCGTGCGGTGCCCCGGCGTTTTCACGCGCATGGAGTCAATCACCCACTGGGTATCGCTCTTCATACGGGAATTATCCAGCAGGCCGATTTTACTTTTGTAGTTACGGATATTCGAAATCAACGAGTTAAAGTTAATATCGAGATACGCATAAATGCCGGTCGAGCGGCGCTCTTCCGTCACCAGCGCAAAACCATGATTAATGGCTTCGTTAGCGTTGTGGTTATTAATTTTCTTGCCGTGCAGCGTAATGGTGCCGCCCGACTTTTCACGGATGCCAAACAGGGTTTCTACGATATCGGTGCGCTTCGCGCCTACCAGCCCTGCGATGCCCAGAATCTCGCCCTTGTGCAGATCGAAAGAGACATCACGAATGGACGGCTGACGCAGCGAGGTCAGGTTACGCACCTCCAGAATTACTTCGCCTGGTTTGTTTTCTTTGTCCGGGAAGCGCTGGTTCAGAGAACGACCGACCATCATGGCGATGATCTTGTCCATGTCCAGCCCTTCCAGCGGCTGGGTGGCAATCCACTGGCCGTCGCGCAGAATGGTGATTTCATCGCACAGCTGGAAGATCTCTTCCATTTTATGTGAGATATAGACAATGCCGCAGCCGCGATCTTTCAGCTTACGAATAATGGTAAAAAGGTGATTAACCTCTTTTTCCGTTAATGACGACGTTGGTTCATCCATGATCACGATTTTCGCATCATAGGAGAACGCTTTGGCAATTTCGATCATCTGCATCTGGGAAACCGATAATGTCCCGACGCGTGCGCGCGGATCGATATCAATATCCAGCTCATCAAAAATGGCTTTGGTGTCGCGATACATTTTATCCTGATCGACAAAAACACCTTTGGTTGGATAGCGACCCAACCACATATTATCCATAACCGAACGTTGCAGAACCAGGTTTAACTCCTGGTGAACCATTGAGATACCGTTTTCCAGCGCTTCTTTCGCTGAATGGAAATCGATCTCTTTTCCCTGAAAAAGAATACTGCCGGAATCTTTTTGATAGATCCCAAAAAGGCATTTTAATAATGTTGATTTACCCGCACCGTTTTCACCCATTAACGCATGAATAGAGTGAGGACGAACTTTTAAATTAACATTATCGAGTGCCTTAACCCCGGGGAATGACTTGTTGACACCGGTCATTTCCAGTAAGTATTCACCGGACGGCTGAGTAGTTGTGCTGACCATAATTATACCTTGTTGGCCTCGCATATCGCGTTATAAAAGGGCGCAACGAATTGCGCCCAGTGAAGACAAAACGAAAATCTTATTTACCGATAAACTCAGCCAGGTTGGACTGGTCTACGCCCACGTAAGGAACGCGAACGATTTTATTTTCAATTTTCCAGTTGGTTCCGTCAGCGGCACCTTTACCGTCGGCCAGGTTTTTCGCCAGATCGAAGGTGGCTTTCGCCTGGTTGTTAGCATCGTTCAGCACGGTACCGGCCATTGCGCCAGATTTCACCAGCGCCAGCGCTTCTGGCAGAGCATCCACGCCGAAGACAGGAATAGCGGATTTGTTGTGAGCCTTCAGCGCTTCAACGGCGCCCATAGCCATCGCGTCGTTGTTGGCGATGACCACTTCAATTTTGTTCGCGTTCGGGCCAGAGAGCCACGCGTCCATCTTATCTTTCGCCTGAGCGGTGTCCCACATCGCGGTATCTAACGCCAGCTGCTGGGTTTTCAGGCCTTTGTCGTTCAGCTCTTTGATGACGTAGGTGGTACGGGCTTCAGCATCCGGGTGGCCCGGCTCGCCTTTCAGCAGAACGAACTGCACCTGACCGTCTTTGTTCAGGTCCCAGTTCGGGTTTGCTGCCCAGTGTTTCGCAATCAGATCGCCCTGGATAATACCGGACTCTTTGGAGTCAGTACCCACATAATACGCTTTATCGTAGCTGTCCAGCGCCTTACGGGAAGGTTCTTTGTTGAAGAAGACGATTGGCACGTTCTGGCCGCGCGCTTTCTCGATAACCGTGCCTGCTGCGGCCGGGTCAACCAGGTTAATAGCCAGCGCTTTCACGCCTTTTGCCAGCAGAACGTCAATCTGATCGTTCTGTTTGGACTGGTCGTTCTGGGAGTCATTCATCAGCAGCTGTACGTCTGGCGCTGATTTAGCATCTTTTTCAATTGCTTTGCGCACAACAGACATGAAGTTGTCGTCGTATTTATAGATAGTCACGCCAATACGGGTATCCGCAGCGTGGGCTGCTGCGCCAAAAAGCATGCTTGCCATGACAGCAGACAGAGTCAACACCTTCTTATTCATGGTATCTCCGGTTTTTTTTTATGCAGGGTAGTTCTGGTGAAAAACGGCAGGCGGGCAGATGTTAATAAAACGTTACTGATCGCCGACGTTCACTTATAAAATGTCCAGCTTCCGTGTTCGGTAACGCTCCAGAAATGCGTTTTATTCGTTGTCTGAGGCGTTATGGCAACGGTAAAAGTGAATAATCACCGTTACATTGTGTTTCAGCCCCTAAAACGCTGACATCATAGACAGCGGCTTGTTAAGATACTGTGAATTTACTCACAGATTGAAAACGGTTACATCACGTGATGTTATCAGTTAGTGATCGGAGCCACAGTTTGCCGAATAGCGACCGAATGGCGGCGTACTAAAGTGGGCATAAAACAATGCGTTGCGTCAGGATCTAACAGCCCGGCCGCCCCCTGTAACGCCAGCTCTGTCGCCAGTTTCGCCATCGACGCAATGGGATAACGTACCGTTGTCAGCTGCGGATCGGTGTAACGGGCAATGGGGATATCATCAAAACCGATCAGCGATAAATGCTGCGGCACCGCAATGCCATTGTCTTTCAGCGCGGTAAGCGCACCTGCCGCCATGCTGTCGTTATAGGCAAACACGGCTGATAGCTGAAGGTTACGCCCCAGCAGTTCAACCATTGCCGCTTCACCGCCCTGCATGTCCGGCGAACCGGTGCCGACCCAGCTCTCAAGGGGCGCAATGCCCTGCTCTTTCAGGGCATTTTGCCAGCCTTCGCGGCGCATCATGTCGTCTTCAATACCGTGGCTGGAAGCCAGATAGCCAATGCGCTGATGGCCGTTGCTGATGAGCATCCGCGTCGCCATCATTGCGCCGCTGACGTTATCCAGACCGACGCAGCGATGCGCGTAACCGGGGACGATGCGGTTGATCAGCACCATACCGGGGATCTGCTCCATAAACCCGGCCAGCTCCTCATCGCTCAGGGCTTTAGAGTGCACAATCAGAGCGTTGCAGCGCTGGCGGATCAGCACTTCAATGGCATAACGCTCCTTTTCCGCCTCGTGATAGCTGTTGCCAATCAGCACGTATTTCTGGTGCTGCTGGGCAACAACGTCCACCGCTTTGACCAGCGCACCGAAGAAGGCGTCCGACACGTCCATCACGACTACGCCAATGGTATCGCTGACCTGCGTCGCCAGCGCCTGCGCGTTGGCGTTTGGCCGGTACCCCAGCTGGGTCACGGCTTTCATTACGGTTTCACGCGTTTCAGGGCTGACCAGCGCGCTGTTGTTCAGCACGCGGGAGACGGTAGCAACAGAAACACCCGCCTGGCGGGCGACGTCACGAATGGTGATCATATTCACCATCCTTTAAAGGATTGCAGCAACTCACAGACACCCCCTGTGTTTAGCAAGGTGGCTATTCTGGCAGCGAGAGAGAGGAGACTACGTGAAGAAGCTCACACAGATGAAAACGCTTACATCCGTTTTGTTAATGATTGTGATCCAGATCGTTATCTGGATGTATTACGTAATGATGTACCCGACGCAAGGGCGGTTAGCTGGCGCCATGCCCACTCCAGCGGGCCCTGGCGGAAATAGCGCAGCCAGACCACGGAAAACACTACGTTAACAATCCAGACCGGAATAACAAACGCCAGCAGCGTCAGGCGGTCGAATTTCATAAACAGGCCGAATCGGTAGAAAAGCGTGGTGCAGATCAGGGTTTGCAGAATGTAATTGCTTAACGCCATCCGTCCAACGCAGGCCACCGCGCTGACGATCCACAGGCGGGAGAGCCGCGGCCAGAAGCCGTAAATCAGCGCCGCATAGCCGATAGTCTGGAACGGCGCGCTCAGCTCGCGCGGTACCTGAAGCAGGAACGCACACCAGCGGTAATCCCAGTGAAGATGCCACTGCATAATCACCGCCGGGAGGTTGACGATCACACCGAGCAGCACCAGCCCTGCGCCCGTTCGACGATAGTGTCGCAGGCTAAACTCCCCTTTCAGCCAGCCGGTGCGCATTAAGGCTGCGCCCATCAGCATCATCCCCGCCAGCTGCCAGCCGTATTGCGCGCCCAGCGCCAGCAGGTTATCGCCGAGCATATCGGCCCGGTTGCCGATCGCCTCCATGCCGCCTTTCAGCTTCCAGAACTGCTCATATTGCAGGTTGGCCGCATCCGGGATCCACGACCGACTGGTAGCGTCATCGGCTATCATGCCGAGCAGCAGCAGCACGGCCAGCCCCATGACATAGAGCATCACGCCGGTATTAAACAGGCTTTTTACGCCGGGCGCGTCGCGGATCAGCCGCCAGCAAATAAGGCCTACCAGGCCATACGCGAGCAGAATATCGCCGTCCCAGAAAAGCAGCCCGTGAATAAAGCCGAGGATGACCAGCAGCGTTAAGCGCGACTGGATCCAGCGCGTACCGCGTTTGAGTAGAAGCTGAAGTCCGGCGCCAAAAAGAAGCGCAAAGAGGGTCAGGAATTTCACCTGAGCGAAGAGGTCGAGTATTGCCCACGTCCAGGCATCGCTGCGCGTGATGTCGCCATACCACGCAGGATTCAGATAGGCGGCCTTCGGCAGACCGAAGGCGCTGATATTCAGCAGCAGGATACCGAGAATGGCGACGCCGCGAACAAAATCGAGCGTGACGTTTCGCTCCATGGTCCCTGCCCTGTCTGATTAGTTGTGGTGACGCACGGCGCGCAGGAACTCCTGGCGGGTGTTCTGGCTCGATTTGAACAGGCCGCCCAGCGAGGTGGTGGTGGTCGCGCTGGTGGCATCACGCACGCCGCGCGCTTTCACGCAGTAGTGCACCGCGTCGATGGACACCGCCACGTTGTTGGTACCCAGCAGGGTTTGCAGCGCGGTCAGGATCTGCTGCGTCAGACGTTCCTGCACCTGCGGACGCTGGGCGAAGAACTGCACGATGCGGTTGATTTTGGACAGGCCAATAACCGTATCTTTTGGAATATAAGCCACCGTCGCTTTACCGTCGATCGTCACAAAGTGATGCTCGCAGGTGCTGGTCAGCGTGATATCGCGTACCGTCACCATCTCATCAACCTTCATCTTGTTTTCAATGACGGTAATTTTCGGGAAGTTCGCGTAATCCAGGCCGGAGAAAATTTCGTCGACGTACATTTTCGCGATGCGGTGCGGCGTCTCCATCAGGCTGTCGTCGCTCAGATCGAGATTCAGCAGTTGCATGATCTCCGTCATATGGCCGGCGATCAGACTCTTGCGGGTAACATTGTCCAGCTCCTGCACGGGCGGGCGCAGTGGCGTTTCAAGACCGCGCGCAACCAGCGCTTCATGGACAAGGGCTGCTTCTTTACTGAGTGATGGCATTCTTTTCTCCTGCAGGTGTGGCGTCTTTTGCCCTCGTTGTGGCAAAAGTGTGCGCTCATTGTGCGTGAGGCGACGCACATAATCCAGTATTCACGACGATAATTATTGCAATTGCTGTTGCCTTTCAGCCTGACGGTTCCAGACTAACGCCCCGCCAACGAACAGCGCGATCCCCGCCAGCCCCAGCGCAGGTTCAAGCCGGTGCGTGAGCCAGGTCGACAGCGCCGACGTGACCGGCCCCACCAGCTGACCAATGGCATACCCGGTAGTGAGCAGTCCCGCCATATAACGTGCGTGGTCGGGCGCCAGTTCGCGACCGTATAGCAGAGAGAGCTGCACGGCGCAGAGGAACCCGCCGCCCACCAGCATCCCTCCCGTCAGCAAACCGCCAATGCCCGGCAGCAGCCAGGCCGCCAGCACACCAATCCCCTGTAGCCAAAGGACAATCGCCAGCCTGCGGTTAGCGCTTGACGTATGCCGCAGGGCAATGCTGAGCGCAATTCCCACCACCGAAGCGGCGCCAAATATCGGCCAGACAAACTGCGCAAACAGGCTGCCGGGAAAACGCACCGCCGCCATTTGCGATAAAAAGGTCGCCGGGAGGATATAGCCGAATCCCGCCAGGCTGTAGCTCCAGACCAGACGCTTTAAATTTGCGGTCAGGAGCAGCGGCTCAGGAGCGGACCCCGGGCGGTGAAGCTGACCCGCGCGCGGCAGATACCGTGCTACCAGCGCAATCAGCACCAGCGCCAGGACGCCGTAGATTTGCCATGCCGCCCCGGCGGACAGGGATTTGGCCTGAATATAGACCGCCAGCAGGCCGCTCAGCGCAATGCCTGCGCCAGGTCCGGCAAAGACCGCCGCACTGAGCCCCGGCTTGCCCAACTGCCCCAGCCGCTCATTGGTCCAGGCGGCAATCAGCACCATTGACCAGCCGCTCATACAGCCAATCACGAAGCGCAGCAGGCCGTGAACGACGGCGTTATCTGCCGCTGCGGAGAGCAGCGTCAACGCCACCGCGCCGATAATCCCCAACCAGAGACGCGTTTCAACGAAGCGATGGGCGCGCATGGCATCCCATGCGCCGACCAGATAGCCCAGATAGTTCATCGCCGCCACCAGACCCGCGCTGGTAAGCGTGAGTTGCCCGGCGGCAATCATCAGCGGCACCTGAGGCGTGAAGGCAAAGCGCCCTATCCCCATTGCCACGACCAGAACCACAAATCCGCTGAGCGCGATACGCAGCGCCATGATCGCTCCAATTGTTAAAGAAAAGTAAATTTATGATGCAACATCTCGTCGTCCTGCGAAAGTGAAAGTTGCTCACAGGTCAATGAAAACGCTGTATTATGCGTTTTATGAATCGTCTTACCTTTAAGGAGCCCTGCATGGAACTGCTCGAAGAGCATCGTTGTTTTGAAGGTCGACAGCAGCGCTGGCGGCACGACTCCACTACGCTGAATTGTGCAATGACGTTCAGCATTTTCCTGCCCCCTGCGGAAAATCCACCGGTGCTGTACTGGCTTTCAGGCCTGACCTGTAACGACGAAAACTTCACCACCAAAGCGGGAGCACAACGTATTGCCGCTGAACTGGGCATTGCTTTGGTAATGCCAGACACCAGCCCGCGTGGCGATGACGTGGCCGACGATGCCGGATACGATTTGGGTAAAGGTGCCGGATTCTATCTCAACGCCACCGAACAGCCGTGGGCGAGCCATTACCGCATGTATGACTACATTCGCGACGAACTGCCGGCGCTGGTGCAGTCTCAGTTTGCGGTCAGCGAGCGCTGCGCGATAAGCGGGCATTCGATGGGCGGCCACGGCGCGCTGATCATGGCGCTGAAAAATCCGGGTAAGTACGTCAGCGTGTCGGCATTTGCACCGATTGTGAACCCGACGCAGGTGCCGTGGGGGCAAAAAGCCTTTACGCACTATCTGGGTGACGACAGTCAAAAATGGCAGGAATGGGATAGCTGCGCGCTGATGCTGGCAAGCCGGACGGAAGATGCGATTCCGATGCTTATCGATCAGGGTGACGCGGATCAGTTCCTTGCCGGACAGTTACAGCCTGCGGTGCTGGCTGAAGCGGCGCGCCAGAAGGACTGGCCGCTTACGCTGCGCATTCAGCCGGGATACGATCACAGCTATTACTTTATGGCGTCCTTTATTGAAGATCATCTCCGCTTCCATGCGGAACATTTGTTCGGGTAAGTTCAGCCTTTTTGCCCGGTAGCCTCCTGCATACCGGGCCTTTCCCCTCCCCCTCATTTACATAATTCTATCCGCTTGAATCCAGGCTGGTTTCCTTTCATCCTCGTCAAACACAAATGATTTCAATTATCATTTGTGTTTACAATTCTACATTCTTTTGTACAATTCCAGGCTCTTCTCCATCTTAAAGAGTTCTTAAAAGACAAAAACATACAGTTCTCAGGGTTATCCCGATGGAGTTTTATTCATTTTTATACGGAATGTACAAATGACAATACCCCGCATTAAGCTCCTGGCCGTCGCCGTTGGCGCTGCCACATTCACCCCTCTCGTTCACGCAGCCGATCAGGACACCGTTGTCGTCACCGCGACGGGTTTTGAACAAAAGATCCAGAATGCCCCCGCCTCCATCTCTGTTATTTCGAAACAGCAGATTGAAGATAAAGCCTACCGTGATGTTACCGATGCCCTGAGAGACGTCCCGGGCGTTGTCGTCACCGGCGGCGGGAGTAGCAGTGATATCAGCATTCGCGGCATGGCATCTCAGTACACCTTGTTCCTCGTGAACGGCAAACGCGTCAGTACGCGAAGCACCCGCCCAAACAGCGACAACTCGGGTATTGAACAAGGCTGGCTGCCGCCGCTGGAGTCCATTGAGCGCATTGAGGTTATCCGCGGCCCAATGTCCTCGCTTTACGGCTCCGATGCGATGGGTGGCGTCATCAACGTCATTACCAAAAAAGTCTCAAACACTAAAGCCTGGACCGGTTCGTTGCACGGCGATGCAACCTTCCAGGAAAACCATGATTCCGGCGATATCTTCCAGACCAACGCCTACGCTTCTGGTCCCCTGATTGACGGGCTGCTTGGCGCAAAAGTGACGGGGCTGTTGTCACGCCGCGCCGAAGATAAAATCGTGAACGGGTATAACGAGCAGAAAATGCGTAACGGTGGCATTACCCTGAACTTCACCCCGGATGAGAAGAACGATTTCGATCTTGATTTTGCTCGCGAGCTTCAGGACAGAAACAGCACGCCAGGGATGTCGAAAGCGGCTGAAACCTGCCGGGGAACAACCTGTAAGCCAAATACCAAAAGCGACTCGCGCTATGAGCACACGACCTACTCCTTAACCCACAGTGGGTATTACGACGACTTCAATACCACCAGCTATATCCAGCAGGAAGAGACCAATAATCCAGGTCGCAAAATGCGCTCGTATAACACCACCTTCAACAACCAGAACCAGATTTTCCTCGGCGATCATACGTTGACCCTCGGCGGACAGTATCGGTATGAGAAACTGCGCGACAAGGGCAATCAGCTGGAAGCGGCGGACGGCCTGAACAAACTGACGCGCTGGAGCTGGGCCCTGTTTGCCGAAGATGAATGGTCAATGACGGAAAGCTTTACGTTGACCGGCGGCCTGCGTATGGACAAAGACCAAAACTACGGGACGAACTGGACGCCGCGCGGTTACGGCGTATGGCACCTGGCCGATCACTGGACGTTGAAAGGCGGGGTTTCGGCTGGCTATCGTGCGCCGGATCTGCGTCAGTCGTCTGCCAGCTGGGGCCAGGTAACGGGTGGCGGCCGTCTTGACGGTATCATCGTCGGCAACCCGGATCTGAAACCAGAGAAGAGCCTGAGCGAAGAGCTCGCCCTGCTCTGGGATAACAACGATAACCTGAATGCCGGCGTGACGCTGTTCAATACCGACTTCAAGGACAAGATTACGGAAGTTCGCCGCTGTAACAGCAGCGCCGATCCCGCCTGTACGATTGGCGATCACAGCTATGATTTCGTGAGCGACCGGGTCAACGTGGATAAAGCCAACATGCGCGGCGTGGAGTCCTCCTTCGGCTGGAAAATCTCGCGCGATGTAAACTGGACCGCAAACTATACCTATACCGAATCCGAGCAGAAGAGCGGTCAGTTCTCAGGCAAGCCGCTGAACAAGATGCCGAAGCACATGTTCAACACCACCCTGGACTGGCAGGCGACGCCCGACGTCGGTTTCTGGAGCCGTCTGAACCTTCGCGGTAAAACGTCTGAGTACCTGAGCCGCACGTCAATGTCACAGGGCACACCGTCCTACACTCAGGTTGATGTTGGTCTGCGCTACAACGCGAACAAAAACCTGCTGGTTACCGCCGGTGTGTATAACGTGCTGGATAAGCAGATTGACTACGACACGTATGACACCGTGCTGGACGGGCGTCGCTATACGGTTGGCATGACCTACAGCTTCTGATCTGCCCATAAAAAAGCCCGCTCGGTTGAGCGGGCTTAAAGAGAGGAAGTGCGGTTATTGCTTAAATCGTTCAGGGAAATCCATTTCACTGTAGCGAACGAAGCGTGTTCCTTTCGTCAGCTTGTAGCCAAACCAGATGAGCAGGAACAGCGGGATACCAATGTAGGTGGCCGTAACGGCGCCCCAGTCAATGGTGTCCGCAAGGAAGGCCTCATAGTTCTGACCCAGAGTAATAATCAGGCACAGAACGAAGGCGAAAATCGGCCCCAGCGGGAAGAACCCTGAACGGTACGGCAGGTTATTCAGATCATGACCCTGCATGACGTAGCCACGACGGAAACGGTAGTGGCTGATGGCAATGCCCAGCCAGGCGATGAAGCCCGTCATACCGGAGGTGTTAAGCAGCCACAGGTACACCGTCTGGTTGCCGAACATGGAGGTCAGGAAACACAGACCCGCAATCACCGTGGTCGCATACAGCGCGTTGCGCGGCACGCCACCGCGAGACAGTTTCGAGAAGATACGCGGCGCTTTGCCGTCGCAGGCCAGGGTATATAGCATACGGGTGGAGGCGTACATGCCGGAGTTACCCGCAGACAGTACCGCCGTCAGGATCACCGCGTTCATCACCGCAGCCGCTGAGAGCAGACCCGCGTGCTGGAAGACCAGGGTGAACGGGCTGACGCTGATGTCTTTAACATCGTTACGCAGCAGGCTTGGATCGGTATACGGAATGATCAGGCTGATAATCAGGATGGCGAACACGTAGAACAGCAGAATACGCCAGAACACCTGACGAACCGCGCGCGGAATGGTCTTCTCCGGATTTTCGGATTCACCGGCCGCGATACCAATCAGCTCCGTGCCCTGGAAAGAGAAGCCGACAATCATCGCTACGCCAATCATCGCCGAGAAGCCCCCGGCAAACGGCGCGTCGCCGATGGTCCAGTTACTCCAGCCCGCTGGTTCAGCCCCTTTGAAAATACCAACGATCATCGCCACACCGACGACGATAAAGATGATGACGGTTGCCACTTTAATCAAAGAGAACCAGTATTCCGCTTCGCCAAAGCCGCGCACGGAAATGTAGTTCAGCAGGAAGATAACGGCCAGGAACAGCGCGCTCCAGATCCAGCCAGGCGTGTCCGGGAACCACCAGGTCATCACCAGCTGTGCCGCGACGAGGTCCACGGCGATAGTCACCGCCCAGTTGTACCAGTAGTTCCAGCCCAGCGCGAAGCCGAAGCCTTCCTCAACGTATTTTTGTCCGTAGGTCGAAAACGACCCCGATACCGGCATGTAGGCCGCCAGTTCGCCCAGGCTGGTCATCAGGAAGTAGACCATCAGGCCAATCAGGATATAAGAGAATAGTGCCCCACCCGGGCCGGCTGCCGAAATCGTTGCGCCAGAGGCAACGAAAAGACCTGTACCGATGGATCCGCCAATGGCGATCATCGTCAGGTGACGCGCCTTGAGTTCGCGACGTAGCGCGGGCGCTTCTGTGGTTTTAGTTTCTGAAACCATGTGAAAATGCTGTCCATTCAATAAATGAGGCGCGATTGTAGCAGACGATCCGCGTTCCTTCCGGCAGAAATGCTCAGTTATAAGAGAGCTTCATGACTCGGCCAGGATTATAAGTAAAGCATAAAAATGTGGGGTGGTACGCGCACATAGCCCCGGTAAGCGAAGCGCCACCGGGAAATGTTAAATGGCACAGTAGCGCAGAAAACGCTGGAGCGAACTGGAAAGGTGTTTCTGACGATGATGGATGCACCACAGCGTACGCACCAGCTTCGGCAGCGGAACGGGGATCTCAACCAGCGAGCCGGTTTCCAGCTGTTCGGCAATCACCCGACGGGAGAGACAGCTGATGCCCAGACCATGACGCACGGCGTGCTTGATGGCCTCCGAGTTACCTAACTCCATCCCCAGCTGGAACTGCGGCAGATGGGACAACAGCAGATAATCGACGATTTCACGCGTACCGGAGCCCTGCTCGCGCAGGATCCACTGGGCCTGCGCCAGCCGTTCCAGTGTGACCTCGCCCTGTAACAGAGAAGAGGCCGGGGAAGCGAATACCACCAGCTCAT
Organism: Enterobacter cloacae complex sp. P15RS; assembly: GCF_014895905.1. NCBI lineage: Bacteria > Pseudomonadati > Pseudomonadota > Gammaproteobacteria > Enterobacterales > Enterobacteriaceae > Enterobacter > Enterobacter cloacae complex sp. P15RS. Next base: position 86,940 of record NZ_JADBQL010000016.1, read on the forward strand.
CCTCCAGCCAGGGTTCCGCAATGATATCCACGTTGTGGCAGGGCCCTTCGATAAGCCCGATATCCACGCGGAAATCAATGACCGCGTTAATGACGTCCTGGCTGTTGCCGACGCTCATCTCCAGCGGCAGGGTCGGAAAATCACGGCGGTAGCGGGCGATCACTTCCGGCAGGATGTAGTTACCGATCGTGCTGCTGGCAAAAACGCGAATAGCGCCGTTGTCCTCGCGGAACAGCTGCTCGATCTCCGTCGCCTGCTCCAGCAGCGCCAGCGCGCGCGGGTACAGCAGTCGGCCATGTTCGTTCACCACCAGCCGCTTCCCTACTCTGTCGAAAAGCTGGACGCCCAGCTGCCCTTCCAGATCGGTCAAGGCCGCACTGACGGCGGACTGCGAGAGCGCCAGCATTTGTGACGCCTGGGTCGTCGAGCCGCTTTTAAGCACTTCGGCAAAAACTTCCAGCTGACGCAATGTAATGTGCATGGTTGCTTACCACTTATAAAGATTGATTATAAATATATAATCAATTTTATTTTTAAGCCAGAGCGCCGTAACCTTTAGCCAGACAAAGGAGAAGGTTATGTCAGAAATCACCTTACAACATCATCGTACAGTGTGGCACTTCGTGCCGGGTCTCGCGCTCAGCGCCGTAGTTACCGGGGTTGCCTTATGGGGCGGCAGTATACCGGCGGTTGCCAGCGCAGGGTTCAGCGCCTTAACGCTGGCCATTCTGCTCGGCATGGTGGTGGGGAATACCGTTTATCCGCACCTCTGGAAATCCTGCGACGGCGGCGTGATTTTCGCCAAGCAGCATCTATTACGTCTAGGGATTATCCTTTACGGCTTCCGTCTCACCTTTTCGCAGATTGCGGACGTGGGCGTCAGCGGGATTGCCATTGACGTCCTGACCCTTACCAGCACCTTTTTACTGGCGTGCTTCATCGGCCAGAAGATCTTTGGGCTGGACAAACAGACCAGCTGGCTGATCGGCGCGGGCAGCAGCATCTGCGGCGCCGCCGCGGTGCTGGCGACGGAGCCAGTCGTTAAGGCCGAAGCCAGTAAAGTGACGGTCGCCGTTGCAACGGTGGTCATCTTCGGTACGCTGGCGATCTTCCTGTATCCGGCCATGTACCCGCTGGTGGCGCACTGGTTTAGCCCGGAAACCTACGGCATCTATATTGGCTCAACCATGCACGAAGTGGCGCAGGTGGTGGCGGCAGGTCACGCCATCAATCCGGAAGCGGAAAACGCGGCGGTCATCGCCAAAATGCTGCGCGTGATGATGCTGGCCCCGTTCCTGATTTTCCTCGCAGCGCGGGTTAAGCAGCTGGCTCCGGCAGGCGGCAGCGAGAAAAGCAAAATCACCATCCCCTGGTTTGCGATCCTGTTCATCGTGGTCGCTATCTTCAACTCCTTCCACCTGCTGCCAAACGCGGTGGTGGAGATGCTGGTGACGCTCGATACGGTGCTGCTGGCGATGGCGATGGCGGCGCTGGGGGTGACCACTCACGTCAGCGCGCTGAAAAAAGCCGGTGCGAAACCGCTGTTGATGGCGCTGGTGCTCTTCATCTGGCTGATTGTGGGCGGCGGCGCGATTAACCTTGCCGTGCACAGCCTGATGGCATAAACCATCTCGTCCTTCTCCTGTTAACCCGTTATCATAGGCGTTTCGGGTTAACAGGAGTCTTTTCATGAAATATGTTGGAGCGCACGTTAGCGCTGCCGGTGGCCTTGCGAATGCCGCCATTCGCGCCGCTGAAATCAAGGCGACCGCTTTCGCCCTGTTCACCAAAAATCAGCGCCAGTGGCGCGCAGCGCCCCTCACCACCGAGGTAATTGACGATTTCAAAGCCGCCTGTGAAAAATACCATTACGGGCCGGGCCAAATCCTTCCCCACGACAGCTATCTGATTAACCTCGGGCATCCGGTGCAGGAAGCGCTGGATAAATCCCGCGAGGCGTTCCTTGATGAGGTTCAGCGCTGCGAACAGCTCGGGCTGACGCTGCTGAATTTCCATCCCGGTAGCCATCTGATGCAGATTGACGAAGACGCCTGTCTGGAGCGCATTGCCGAGTCGATCAACATGACGCTGGATAAAACCCAGGGCGTGACGGCGGTGATCGAGAATACCGCCGGTCAGGGCAGCAACCTCGGCTTTAAGTTTGAGCATCTGGCGGCGATCATCGACGGCGTGGAGGATAAATCCCGCGTGGGCGTGTGCATTGATACCTGCCACGCGTTTGCCGCCGGGTATGACCTGCGCACCACCGAGGCCACGAAAACTACCTTCGAGGAGTTCGAGCGCGTTGTTGGCTTCAAATATCTTCGCGGTATGCACTTAAACGATGCGAAAAGCGGGTTCGGCAGCCGCGTTGACCGTCACCACAGCCTGGGCGAAGGCAATATCGGCCACGATGCGTTCCGCTTCATCATGCAGGACGCCCGCTTCGACGGCATTCCGATGGTGCTGGAAACCATTAATCCGGATATCTGGGCGGAAGAGATTGCCTGGCTGAAGGCCCAGCAAACCGCTGAACAGGCGGCATAAAAAAAGCCGGGCGCTTAACGCGACCCGGCTTTTTTGTAGGTCGGGTAAGGCGAAGCCGCCACCCGACACCTCATTCAGGCTGCTTTTGCTACCGCTTCCGCTTCCGGACGCTTCAGCACCGCGTAAGACAGACCCGCCACCAGCGTACCGGCAACAATCGCCAGCAGATAACCCAGCACCGGAGTAATCGCGCCAGGGATCAGCAGGACGAACAGACCGCCGTGCGGTGCCATCAGCTTCGCGCCAACCGCCATGGAGATAGCGCCAGTGACCGCGCCGCCCACGATACAGCAGGGCAGAACGCGCATTGGATCGCGCGCCGCAAACGGGATTGCGCCTTCGGTGATGAAGCACAGGCCCAGCACCAGCGCCGCTTTGCCGCCTTCCTGCTGCGCTTTATCGAACTTACGACGGGCAATGAGTGTCGCCAGGCCGAGCGCCAGCGGTGGCACCATACCTGCCGCCATGATCGCCGCCATCGGCGCGTAGGTCTGGGTACTCAGCAGGCCAACGCCAAAGGCATATGCCGCTTTGTTAACCGGACCACCCATGTCGGTACACATCATACCGCCGAGGATAGCGCCCAGCAGAACCGCGTTCGCCGTTCCCATGGTTTGCAGCCAGTGGGTCAAGCCTTCCAGAATGCCCGCGACCGGTTTACCAATCAGGTAGATCATCGCCAGGCCCACTACCAGGCTTGAGATCAGCGGAATAATCAGGATAGGTTTCAGCGCTTCCATACTCTGCGGCAGCTTCAGCTTCGAGCTGATCAGCTTCGCCACGTAACCCGCAAGGAAACCGGCAATGATACCGCCGATAAAGCCAGAACCGGTGCTCACGGCCAGCATACCGCCGATAAGACCCGGGGTCAGGCCCGGACGGTCAGCAATGGAGAAAGCGATAAAGCCCGCCAGCACCGGCACCATCAGCGCGAACGCGGAGCCGCCGCCAATCTGCATCAACGCCGCCGCCAGCGTGCCCGGCTCTTTAAACGCCTCGATACCAAAAGCGAAGGAGAGCGCAATGCACAGCCCCCCCGCCACCACCATCGGCAGCATGTAGGACACGCCCGTTAACAGGTGACGATAGGCACCGGCAGACTCTTTCTTGCCTTCGGCTGGCGTTTTCACCGCACCGGTTGCCTGATAAGGTTTGGCTTCCGCCAGCGCTTTATCAAACTCCTGCGCGGTTTTCTTCAGCGCCAGGCCGGTAGAAGTGCGGTACATCGGCTTACCGGCAAACTTCGCCAGATCCACTTCGATATCGGCCGCCACAATCACCAGATCGGCTTCTGCCACCTCTTCCGGCGTGATGGCATTGCCTGCGCCCACAGAGCCGCGGGTTTCAACCTTCACCCACCAGCCGCGTTTTTTCGCTTCGGTTTCAATGGCTTCAGCCGCCATAAAGGTATGAGCCACGCCTGTCGGGCACGCCGTTACCGCGACAATGCGTTTCGGGCCAGTGGCCGCAACCGGCGCCGCCTCAACGGGGGCGCTGTAAACCGTCGCATGGCCTTTTGCTTCGCTCAGAAACAGTTCAGGGTGAGCCACCGCGCGATTAATATCGCCCAGCCACACCTTTTTGCCGTTCAGGGCGCTGTCAGCGGGGATTTTGTCACCCAGAACAATCGCCATTTCGGCATCACCCGGGTTATCAATGATATCCAGGTGCGCTTTTTGTGCCGCCGCGCCCAGCAGGGTCTTCGCCATGTAGGCGCGAGCCTGTCCGAGACCGGAGTCAATGATCAGCAGCGTTTTCATTATTCCTCTCCTGCTGTTAGTTAAAAGGTTTTAAGTCAACGCGCGCCATCATCGCGGCTAACTGGGTACGATCGGTAATGCCGACATTGCTCTGGCTCACGGCCAGGGCCGCCACGGCGGTAGCAAGACGTAAGGTGTGTTCGCTGGATTCGCGCATCAGCAGGCCATAGATCAGGCCGCCAACCATTGAATCCCCGGCACCCACGGTGCTGACCACTTCCATTGACGGCGGTTTGGCAATCCACTCCCCGGAGGCGTTCACCCACAGGGCACCTTCTGCGCCAAGCGAAATCACCACGTGAGCAATACCCTGCTCGCGCAGCGCATGGGCAGCTTCAATCACATCTTTTAATTCTGGCAGCTTACGGCCCGCCCAGATCTCCAGTTCACGGCGGTTAGGCTTAACCAGCCACGGAGAGGCTTTCAGACCGGCGACCAGCGCGTCGCGGCTGCTGTCGAAAATAATGCACGGGCACTGGCTGCGCAGGCGCGTCATCCAGTCGGTGAACGCTTCCGGGCTGACGCCCGACGGCAGGCTGCCGCTGACGCACACCATGTCAAACTGGCCCAGCCAGCTCAGGGAATCGGCAACGAAGCGCTCCCAGTCAGCCGGCGTCACTTCGAAGCCGGAGAAGTTCAGATCGGTCACTTCCCCGTCTTTCTCGGTCAGCTTAACGTTGATGCGGGTACGGCCCTGCACAACCTGAAAACGGTTGGCGATGCCCAGCTCGCTGAACAGCTGCTGAAAGCCGTCCTGGTTATCTTTGCCGAGGAAGCCGCCAACGGTGACGTCGATGCCGAGATCTTTCAGCACTTTCGCCACGTTAATACCTTTCCCTGCGGCATGCAGGCCGGTAGTCCGAACCAGGTTGACTTCGCCACGCTCAATTTCCGGGCAGAAGCCCACCAGATCGTAAGCCGGGTTCAGCGTAATGGTTGCAACACGTCTGCTCATTATGCGCCCTCCCCCAGACCAGCCGCGATGGCATCGCCAATCGCCTTCAGCGCCTGTTCAGCATCTGCACCCTGCGCGGTGAAACGCAGACGATGGCCTTTCTTCACGCCCAGCGCGACAACTTTCATCAGGCTGCGCCCGTTGGCAGGTTTACCCGAACCGTCCAGATTGGTCACGGTGATCTCACTTTCAAATTGTTTGATGGTATTCACCAGCATGGTGCCCGGACGGGCATGCAGGCCATGTTCGTTACGCACCACGTACTCTGCGCTCAGCAGGTCGTCCGTCAGCGCATCGTCGCTGGTCAACAGGGCCAGCACCGTCGCCGCGTCGGCGTTCAGCAGTTTTTCAGCTTTATTGTTCAGCAGCAGATCGCTCAGACGCTTCAGCACGGCAACCGGCTGGTCGTCAGCCATGGCGACGGTCACCAGCATCGCGGCGCGCTCGCCGTCTGTCTCAAAAGCAACAGCCGCCCGGCTGACGGCGATAGCGCTACGCAGGTTGCCTTCAGCACTGTCGTTCAGCCAGATGCCCTGCCCCAGGTTTAAAGGCTTATCATTGATGGTGCGCGTCACAAAAGCGGTATCCGCCGCCCCCACCTCTTTCAGACGAGCCGCGTTCAGCGCCTGGAGCGTCACCAGATCGGACGCCACGACGTCCAGCGTCAGGGTTTCATTGTCCAGCTTCAGCGCTTCGCTCTGTTTTTCGCCCATCAGCAAAGCACGCAGCTCTTCAGCCGTAGTCGCAGATTTAAGCTGTTCTGCCACGGCATCATCGCTCAGCACGTGCGTCAGCTGACGCAGCAGGCCCAGGTGTTCATCACCGCTGGCCGCGATGCCGATCGCCACGTAAGCCACCTGACCCTCGCCCCACAGTACGCCCTGCGGGAACTGGAAGACCTGCACGCCGGTTTTCAGCACCTGATCGCGGGTGTCGGTGGTGCCGTGTGGGATAGCAATACCGTTACCGAGGAACGTGGACGTCTGCTGCTCGCGCGCCAGCATGCCGTTGACGTAGCCGTCAGCCACGTTGCCTGCCTGCACGAGCGCAGCAGCAACCTGGCGAATAGCCTCTTCTTTATTCCCGGCCTGTTCGCCCGGGTGGATATCCTGAACAGATAACTGGAACATGATTCTCCTCTCCTGCTGAAATTGAATCGTTTCAGCTTAACTGAGAAAATAAGCGCTAAACTGCTTCATCTCGACGTGCAAGATAGCGCTGAAACGTTTCAAGAAGTCTTGTCTTTTCTACAACAGGTTGCAAGAAAAGTTACATTTCTTGTTGCAGAATTTAGAAGTGCAGCACATTTCTTCTTCAGCCCAGGGGATTTTGCTGATGTTCAGCAAACAGGTTCAGCACGCTTCAGCGAGGCGGCGCGAAAGTGAAATGCCATTTTGATTTTTTGTAGCAATCTTGACTTTACCCTCTGTTTATTTAATGACGGGCGGCGTAAACTCCGCCTCTCTCTGTTACTCGCAAAGACTGAACATGCATAACACCCCCGCTGCCGCCTCACCAAAGCCCTTTGATTTGACGTCAACGGCGTTTTTGATTGTTGCTTTCCTCACCGGTATTGCCGGTGCGTTACAAACGCCTACGCTGAGCCTGTTTCTGACCAACGAAGTTCACGCCCGTCCGGCGATGGTCGGCTTCTTCTTTACCGGGAGCGCCATCATTGGCATTTTCGTCAGCCAGTTTCTTGCTGGTCGTTCAGACCGAAAAGGCGATCGCAAAAGCCTGATCGTTTTTTGCTGCCTGCTCGGGGTGTTTGCCTGCCTGCTGTTTGCCTGGAACCGTAACTACTTCATTCTGCTGTTTGTGGGCGTCTTCCTGAGCAGCTTCGGCTCTACCGCCAACCCGCAGATGTTCGCCCTTGCCCGCGAGCACGCGGACCGCACCGGGCGGGAAGCGGTGATGTTCAGCTCCATACTGCGTGCTCAGGTGTCGCTGGCCTGGGTAATTGGTCCCCCGCTCGCCTACGCGCTGGCGATGGGTTTTGGCTTTACGGTGATGTACCTGAGCGCAGCCGTGGCCTTCGTGGTGTGCGGCGCGATGGTCTGGTTCTTCCTGCCCTCCATGCGTAAAGAGCCGAAAGTGGCGACCGGCACGCTGGAGGCACCGCGACGTAACCGGCGCGATGCGCTGCTGTTATTCATTATCTGTACCCTGATGTGGGGAACGAACAGCCTCTATATCATTAATATGCCGCTGTTTATTATTGATGAGCTGCATCTGCCGGAGAAGCTGGCCGGGATCATGATGGGAACCGCCGCGGGGCTTGAAATCCCAACCATGCTGATTGCGGGCTATTACGCGAAGCGCTTCGGCAAGCGCTTTTTGATGCGCATCGCCGCCGCTGCCGGGCTGCTGTTTTATATCGGTATGCTGACGGTCCATACGCCAGCGCTGCTTCTTGCTTTACAGCTGCTGAACGCCATTTACATCGGCATTCTGGCCGGTATTGGCATGCTCTATTTCCAGGATCTGATGCCGGGTCAGGCGGGCTCTGCCACCACCCTTTATACGAATACCACCCGCGTGGGCTGGATTATTGCAGGCTCGCTGGCGGGCGTGGTGGCTGAAATCTGGAACTATCACACGGTGTTCTGGATTGCGCTGGTGATGTGCGTCCTGACGCTGAGCTGCCTGACGCGCATAAAAGACGTTTAGGGCGCGGTGAGCGCTTCCAGCTCAAGCAGATAAGTAATGGCCTGCTGGCGCGTACTGCCGCACATTTCGGCGGTTGGCTGTAGCCCGGAGCACACTTTCGGGCGTAACGGCGAGCCAAAGATCATGCACAGGTTGGATTCCGAGAGCTGAACGCAGCGGGTATTGGCAGGCTTGCCGTCCGGCATGCCTGGAATGGGACTTGAGATGGACGGTGCGGTACAGCACGCGCCACAATCGGAACGACAATCCATACATGCTCTCTGTGGGTGGCAAATGCCCGCGTGGTCGGGCATTGCGCGCACAGTAACACCTTTTATGTATTGATAGCAAAAGCCACGAATTCCGCTTGCCTGAAAGGCCGCGCGCGAGTAATTTGGCGCGATATTTTTTACCTCCCGTATACAGGATTACTGCAATGCCAAGAGCGAACGAAATTAAGAAAGGTATGGTACTGAATTACAACGGCAAACTGCTGATTGTGAAAGATATCGACATTCAGGCACCAAGCGCCCGTGGCGCAGCAACGCTGTACAAAATGCGTTTCGCCGACGTCCGTACCGGCCTGAAAGTGGAAGAACGTTTCAAAGGTGACGATATCGTGGATACCGTGACCCTGACCCGCCGCTACGTTGATTTCTCGTATGTCGACGGTAACGAATACGTGTTCATGGATAAAGAAGATTACACCCCGTATATTTTCACCAAAGACCAGATCGAAGAAGAGCTGCTGTTTATTCCTGAAGGTGGAATGCCGGACATGCAGGTGCTGACCTGGGATGGCGTGCTGCTGGCGCTGGAGCTGCCGCAGACCGTTGATCTGGAAATAGTGGAAACGGCGCCGGGCATCAAAGGCGCGTCTGCAAGCGCGCGTAACAAACCGGCTACCCTGACGACCGGTCTGGTCGTACAGGTGCCTGAATACCTGTCAGCGGGCGAGAAGATCCGCATCCATATCGAAGAAAAACGCTATATGGGTCGCGCTGACTGATAGTGGCGTTTGCCGGGTGGCGGCTTCGCCTTACCCGGCCTACAAATACACAAAAACCGGCTTCAGAGCCGGTTTTTCGTAGGCCCGGTAAGCGAAGCGCCACCGGGCAATACCATCTACAGAAGCTCAGGATATTTGGTCATTTTCAGCGCCAGCTCAATACCGCGCACTTCCGCCATGCCCTTCAGACGACCAATCGCCGAATAGCCCGGATTCGTTTTCTTGCGCAGATCGTCCAGCATCTGGTGCCCGTGATCCGGACGGAACGGGATAGGACGCACATCGCCCGCCTGTTTACGCCGTACTTCTTCAGCCAGAATGGCATCTACCACCGCAACCATATTCACGTCACCGCCAAGATGCGCGGCTTCGTGGAAGGTTTTCGGGTTCTCTTCCCGGCAGGTTGCGCGCAGGTGGGTAAAGTGAATGCGATCGCCGAAGGTTTCGATCATCCGCACCAGATCGTTATCCGCACGCACGCCATAGGAGCCCGTACACATGGTAAAGCCGTTGTAGATGCTATCCACCGTCTCCTTCAGCCACTGCATATCGTCGATTGTCGACACGATACGCGGCAGGCCAAGGATAGGACGCGGAGGATCGTCCGGATGGACCGCCAGGCGCACGCCCGCTTCTTCGGCCACCGGCACGATAGCGCGCAGGAAATGCGCCATGTTTTCACGCAGCTGGTTTTTATCGATATCGCCGTATTCCGCCAGGCGCGCGCGGAACTGATCGAGGGTGTATCCTTCTTCCGCCCCCGGCAGGCCCGCGATGATATTGCGGACCAGTTTGTCTACGTCCGCTTCACTGGCGGCTTTAAACCACGCCAGCGCCTGCTGCTGCTCTTCGGCGGTATAGTCGGCTTCCGCGCCTGGACGCTTCAGAATGTGCAGCTCGAAAGCCGCAAACGCGATTTGATCGAAGCGCAGCGCTTTCGAACCATCGGCCATTTCATATTCCAGGTCGGTACGCGTCCAGTCCAGAATCGGCATAAAGTTATAGCAGACGGTATCAATACCGCAGGCCGCCAGGTTACGAATGCTCTGCTGATAATTCGCAATCCAGGTTTCACACTCGCCGGAATGGGTTTTAATGTCTTCGTGAACCGGAATACTTTCCACGACAGACCAGGTTAACCCCTTCTCAGCCAGCTGTGCCTGACGCTTTTGAATTTCCGCAACCGGCCACACCTGACCGTTCGGAATATGATGCAGCGCTGTGACCACACCCGTTGCGCCAGCCTGACGCACATCATCAAGAGAAACCGGATCGTTCGGCCCGTACCAACGCCAGGTTTGTTCCATTGCCCCACCCTCTCAAGTTGTTATACCAATACATGTTAGCTCAATGACGACTACCATACATGTTTAATCGGAGTGGTCAACACAGCGCGCGACATTGATTGATCAAACTCACATAACAGGGATATTTACGGCTTACCAATTTAATTTGTTGTCATATAACTTTACACTGGCGTTGTTAATTAATGGTTAATCAGGTGTGTACTACATGAAGACTATTGCCTCCACCGCGCTTCCTGCTCATGTCCAGCAGCCCCGCTACGATCGCCAGCAGTTACGCTCCCGCATCGTCCATTTCGGCTTTGGTGCGTTCCACCGGGCGCATCAGGCGTTGTTAACAAACCGGGTGCTGAACGCCAAAGGAGGCGACTGGGGAATTTGTGAGATTAGCCTCTTTAGCGGCGATGTCCTCATGAGCCAGCTCCGGGCGCAGGATCATCTTTTTACCGTGCTTGAGAAAGGTGCCGAAGGTAACCAGCCGATTATTATTGGTGCGGTAAAAGCGTGCCTGAACGCAAAACTCGACTCGCTGGCGGCCATTATTGAGAAGTTCTGCGAACCGCAGGTAGCAATTGTCTCCCTCACCATAACCGAAAAAGGCTACTGCATCGATCCGGCGACGGGAAAGCTGGATATGCAAAACAGCCGCATCCTTCACGATCTGGAGCACCCGTCTGAGCCGCATTCCGCGCCGGGAATTCTGGTCGAAGCGCTTCATCGCCGCCGCGAACGGGGCCTGCCGGCGTTTACCGTGCTCTCCTGCGACAATATCCCCGACAACGGTCACGTGGTGAAAAACGCCGTACTCGGCATGGCCGCAAAGCGTTCCGCAGAGCTGGCCGGATGGATAGAGACGCACGTGAGCTTCCCCGGCACCATGGTCGACCGAATCGTGCCCGCCGCCACCGACGCCTCGCTCGCGGAAATCACCCGGGAGCTGGGGGTTGACGATCCCTGCGCCATCAGCTGTGAACCGTTCATTCAGTGGGTGGTGGAAGATAATTTTGTCGCCGGGCGCCCGGAGTGGGAGGTTGCAGGCGTACAGATGGTTGACGACGTCCTGCCCTGGGAGCAGATGAAGCTGCGGATGCTGAACGGCAGCCACTCCTTCCTCGCTTATCTGGGCTACCTTGCCGGTTACGCGCACATTAATGAATGCATGCAGGACGACAGTTTCCGCGAGGCAGCCCGCAGACTGATGCTGAATGAGCAGGCCCCTACGCTTCGCATCACCAACGTCGATCTGACGGCGTATGCCGACAGCCTGCTTGACCGCTTCGCCAACCCGGCGCTACAGCACCGTACATGGCAAATCGCCATGGACGGCAGCCAGAAGCTGCCTCAACGCATGCTGGATGGGATCCGCGTCCATCTTGAACGTAAGACCGCCTGGCCACTTCTGGCACTGGGAGTGGCGGGCTGGATGCGCTACGTCAGCGGTACGGATGAACAGGGCAACGCCATCGACGTGCGCGACCCTCTGAGCGAAAAGTTTCAGGCGCTTGCTGAAGCCAGCAGCGACGCGGAACGCGTTAATGCCCTGCTGGCGCTTAAAGAAATCTTTGGCGATGACCTGCCGCAAAACCCGGTGTTTGTCGAGGCGATAACCGGAGCGTACCAGCGCCTCGTCCGGCTCGGCGCGCGTCAGGCCGTTATCGAAACGTTAAAAATTTAGCGATTATTGCGTTTAAGGCGAACGGTTTTGCGCTCCGTTCGCCCTCCCTCTTCTCAATGCCCGTTTTTTTCGTCAGGATGATAGATAATTGTTACGACATCACAATTATCTATCGGAGCGAACGTGACCAAAACCAACCTGATCACCGGTTTTCTCGGCAGCGGTAAAACTACGTCCATTCTGCATTTGCTGGCCAATAAAGATCCGGCGGAAAAGTGGGCCGTGCTGGTCAACGAATTTGGCGAAGTGGGGATCGACGGCGCGTTGCTCGCCGACAGCGGCGCAATGGTGAAAGAGATCCCGGGCGGGTGCATGTGCTGCGTGAATGGTCTGCCGATGCAGGTCGGCCTGAATACGCTGCTGCGCCAGGGTAAGCCGGACCGTCTGCTGATTGAGCCCACCGGCCTGGGTCATCCGAAGCAAATCCTTGATTTACTCACCGCCCCGGTATACGAGCCATGGCTTGAGCTGCGCGCGACGCTTTGCCTGCTTGATCCCCGCCAGCTTCTGGATGAAAAAGCGATCGGTAATGACAATTTCCGCGATCAGCTCGCCTCGGCAGACATTATCGTGGCGAATAAATCCGATCGCGCGACGGCCGAGAGCGAGGCCGCGTTCGAAGCCTGGTGGCAGCAGGCTGGCGGTGGACGTCGGTATGTTCAGACAACCCAGGGCAACATTGATGGCGCCCTGCTCGACCTTCCCCGCCTCAACCAGACGCAACTGCCCGCCAGCGCAGAGCATTCCCACAGCCACGGCGCGAAGCAAGGACTGGCCGCACTGAGCCTGCCGGAACATCAGCGCTGGCGCCGAAATCTGAACAGCGGCCAGGGGCACCAGGCGTGCGGATGGATCTTCGATGCCGATACGGTTTTCGACACCATTGGTATACTGGAGTGGGCGAGACTGGCTCCGGTTGAGCGGGTAAAAGGGATCATGCGCACCCCGGATGGTCTGGTTCGCATTAACCGTCAGGGCGAGGATTTCTTCATTGAAACCCAGAACGTCGCACCGCCGGACAGCCGGATAGAGTTAATTAGTGCGGTTAATACCGACTGGAATGCCCTCCAGTCAAGCTTGTTGAAGCTTCGTTTAAGTTTGGGCGGCTAACGTTGCCGCTGGTTCTATTCAGTGCTGAAGACTATGACGACTCGACTTCCTGCTATTTTATTGCTCAATGCTGCCGGCCTGGCGATCTTTTTCTCCTGGTATCTTCCGGTGGATCACGGTTTCTGGTTCCCGCTGGATTCCGGACTTTTCCACTTCTTTAACCAGGCGCTGGCGAAGAGCGAGGCCTTCCTGTGGCTGGTTGCGATCACCAACAACCGCGCCTTTGACGGCTGTTCGCTGCTGGCAATGGGCTGCCTGATGCTCTCCTTCTGGCTGAAAGAAGACAAAACGGGTCGTCGCCGTATTCTGATTATCGGCCTGGTGATGCTGCTGACCGCCGTGATTATCAACCAGCTGGCGCAGCATCTGATGCCGGTTAAACGCGCCAGTCCGTCGCTCTCTTTCCCGAACATTAACCGCGTCAGCGAGCTGCTGCATATTCCAACCAAAGATGCCTCGAAGGACAGTTTCCCGGGCGACCACGGTATGATGCTGCTGATTTTTGCTGGCTTTATGCTGCGCTATTTCGGTAAAAAAGCCTTCGCCATCGCCCTGGTTATTGTTGTGGTATTCGCATTCCCGCGGGTAATGATCGGCGCGCACTGGCTGACCGATATCGCCGTGGGCTCATTCACGGCGGTGTTGATTGGCTTACCCTGGGTACTGATGACCCCGTTGAGCGATCGCTTAATAGGTATTTTTGATCGCTATCTTCCCGGCAAATTTAAACAAGTCGGAAACAAATAAATAACGCAAATTAACACCATTCATCAGGGATTGTTTTCGATCCCTGACTCCCTTCTTACCGGCGTCATTCATCCCTGTCATCTTCCCGTCATACTATTCGTGATAAAAATGAAGCAATTGCAGGGATTAGCGTCAGGAATGGCGGCGTTTTGAGCATTTTCACGCTGTAACGTTGTGTATCACAATTTCTTATAAAAAAAGGGACTTTTTTGCTCGCAATACCCTGAGCAATCGGTTAACCTCGAACTCGTTTTGCCCCACTGAGACAATTATTATCGTGGTGAATAATTTTGTGCGTTGCGCCACAGTTTTCACCATAAAGAATTGTCTCATTGTGAACAGATAATTAGTCTCGTCACGGTTGGCATTTTTATAACGATATTTTCGTTAAGGACTTCAAGGGAAAACAAACAAAATGGTCAAATCTCAACCAATCTTGAGATATATCTTGCGGGGGATCCCGGCGATTGCAGTGGCGGTTCTGCTTTCGGCATGTAGCACAACGAATACCGCGAAGAATATGCATCCTGAGACGCGTGTTGTGGGAATGGAAGATTCCTCTTCACTGCAAGCCTCTCAGGATGAATTTGAAAATATGGTACGTAATCTCGACGTTAAGTCGCGCATTATGGATCAGTATGCTGACTGGAAAGGCGTGCGTTACCGTCTGGGCGGCAGCACCAAGAAAGGCATCGATTGTTCTGCGTTCGTACAGCGTACGTTCCGCGAGCAGTTTGGGTTAGACCTTCCGCGTTCTACCTATGAACAGCAGGAAATGGGCAAGTCCATTTCGCGTACTAAACTGCGCACGGGAGATTTAGTCCTGTTCAGAGCGGGTTCAACCGGTCGGCACGTTGGCATCTATATCGGTAACGATCAGTTTGTCCATGCTTCCACCAGCAGCGGCGTGACGATTTCCAGCATGAACGAACCTTACTGGAAGAAACGCTACAACGAAGCTCGCCGCGTTCTGAGCCGTAGTTAATCTTGCTGTCGTATCGTTGGTTATCCCTTGGCTGGCGATACGATAAAAAAAAGCACTGCTCCGGCAGTGTTTTTTTTTGCCCGTTACACTGATAGACATCCAGCGGCATTTCAGGAATCACGACATCTATGTTTACCCGCTACTTCTCCAGCAACCGCAAAATACTGTTTCTCAGTTTTCTTACGGGGTTATTCACCGCCCTGCTTCTGGGTGCGTTACAGTTTTACTGGAGTTATCACAAGCGAGAAGTCAGGTTCGACACCCTCATTACGGATTTAAGCGTCTATATGGAGGGCTATTTTGACGAGCTCAAAACGTCTATTGATACGCTCCAGCCGCTCACGCTGAACAGCTGTGACGAAGTCAGCGCGGCGCTGACCTCACGCGCGGCCTTCAGCATTAACGTGCGCGCCTTTTTGCTGGTCAGGGATAAACAGGCCTTCTGCTCTTCAGCAACAGGCCCGATGAATACCCCGATGGAAACGCTTATTCCTCAATTACATATCAGCAAACCTGTTGATATCGCGCTCCTGCCGGGCACGCCCATGCTGCCGGATAAGCCCGCGATTGCCATCTGGTATCGCAATCCGCTGGTGAAAGACGGCGGCGTGTTTACCTCCGTCAACCTCAACCTGTCGCCATACCTTCTCTACACCTCGCGTCAGGATGAGTTTGCCGGCATTGCCATCGTCATAGGCGATTCTGCGTTGTCCACCCGGTCCGAAATGCTGGTTCAGGCAAGTGAGTTACCTGACGTCCCTGCGCGCACCGCCACGCTGAAAAATATTCCTCTGACCGTAAACGTCTATGCGCAGGCCTGGACGACCGATGAGGTGCTGTACGCCGTCTTTTTCGGCCTGGTCTGCGGCATCGCGGCGGGTCTGCTCAACTTCTATATTCTCACTATCCGTCTGAATCCCGGGAAAGAGATCCTCACGGCCATCAAGCGCGACCAGTTTTACGTGGTCTATCAACCCGTCGTGGATGCGCAGTCGCTCAAAATGACCGGGCTGGAAGTCCTGATGCGCTGGAAGCACCCGGTAATGGGTGAAATCCCACCGGACGCCTTTATCACTTTCGCCGAAGCGCAGAAGCTGATCGTTCCGCTGACGCTGCACCTTTTTGACCTGATCGTTCGCGATGCCCCGGTTCTGCAAACGCGGCTTCCGCCCGGCGCCAAGTTCGGGATAAACATCGCGCCCGGTCATCTGCATGCGGAAAGCTTTAAAGAGGATATGCTCGCCTTTGCCGCTGCCCTGCCACCCGATCACTTCCAGATAGTGCTGGAAATAACCGAGCGCGACATGATTAACCACCGCGAGGCTAATCAGTTGTTCGAATGGCTGCACGATGAAGGTTTTGAAATCGCCATCGATGATTTTGGTACCGGCCACAGCGCGCTGATCTATCTTGAACGCTTCACCATGGATTACCTGAAAATAGATCGCGGTTTCGTGAACGCCATCGGGACGGAGACCGTCACCTCGCCGGTGCTTGACGCGGTGCTGACGCTGGCGGGACGCCTGAATATGTTAACCGTCGCCGAGGGCGTTGAAACGCCTGAGCAGGCGGCGTGGCTGCGCGAGCATGGCGTGAACTATCTTCAGGGCTACTGGATCGGCCGCCCGATGCCGCTGGAGGAGTTTAAGACGTGGCAGCCCGACGTCACGCTCGGGGAATAATTTCACAATCGCGGCGCAGTCACTTATTATTCTCCTCAACCGAGCCTGCCTGTGAACAAAGGGATCCGCCGCACGATGATTATGCGCGTTGTAGTGATGCTGTTGGCGCTGGTGAGCCTGTCGAGCCAGGCGCAGTCCATCAAAGAAAGCACGGCCTTTGCCGTCATAGGCGAGCCGAAATACGCGGTCAACTTTACCCACTACGATTACGTGAACCCCGCCGCACCCAAAGGCGGGAACGTGACGCTTTCCGCCACGGGAACGTTTGATAACTTTAACCGCTTTGCCCTTCGCGGCGTGGCGGCAGCCCGAACCGAATCCCTCTATGACACGCTGTTTGTCACCTCCGACGACGAGCCCGGTAGCTATTATCCCCTGGTTGCCGAGAACGTGCGTTACGCTGATGATTTTAGCTGGGCAGAAATCGCGATCAATCCGCAGGCGCGTTTTCATGACGGCTCCCCGGTTAGCGCCCGCGACGTGGCGTTCACCTTTCATAAATTTATGACCGAGGGCGTACCGCAGTTTCGTCTGGTGTACAAGGGCACCACGGTGAAAGCCATCGCCCCGCTGACCGTGCGAATCGAACTGAGTGAGCCGAACAAAGAGAACATGCTGAGCCTGCTCTCCCTGCCCGTCATGCCTGAATCGTTCTGGAAAAACCATAAGCTGAGCGATCCCCTCTCTACCCCGCCGCTGGCCGGAGGACCCTATCGCATTACCGACTGGCGCATGGGCCAGTATGTGATCTATTCCCGCGTAAAAGATTACTGGGCTGCCGCGCTGCCGGTAAACCGTGGCCGCTGGAACTTCGATACCCTCCGCTACGACTACTACCTCGATGACAACGTGGCCTTCGAGGCATTTAAGGCAGGCGCGTTTGATTTACGTGTCGAAAACAGCGCTAAAAACTGGGCTACCCGGTATATCGGAAAAAATTTCGCGAAAGGCTATATCGTTAAAGACGAACACAAAAATGAATCTGCGCAAGATACGCGCTGGCTGGCATTTAACATCCAGCGTCCGGTGTTTTCCGATCGTCGGGTGCGTGAAGCCATTACCCTGGCGTTTGATTTTGAATGGATGAACAAAGCGCTGTTCTACGGAGCCTACAGCCGGGCGAACAGCTATTTCCAGAATACCGAATACGCCGCCCGTGATTATCCCCACGCGGATGAACTGGTTCTGCTGGCTCCGATGAAAGCGCAGCTACCGCCGGAGGTGTTCACCCGCGTATTTGAACCGCCCAAATCCGACGGAAACGGGTTCGACCGTGAAAATCTGCTGAAAGCCAGCAAGCTGCTGGATGACGCCGGGTGGGTGCTGAAAAACCAGCAGCGGGTGAATGCCAAAACCGGTAAACCCCTGAGCTTCGAACTGCTGATTGCCTCCGGCGCGAACGACCAGTGGGTGCTGCCCTTTAAGAAGAACCTTGCCCGGCTTGGGGTGATCATGAATATTCGCCAGGTGGATATCGCGCAGCTTACCAACCGCAAGCGCAGCCGCGATTACGACATGATGCAGAGCCTGTGGGCCGCGCAGCCGTGGCCGAGTTCAGATCTGCAAATCTCCTGGGCATCGGGCTATATCAACTCCTCCTACAACGCACCGGGCGTCAAGAGCCCGGTGATTGATGCGCTGATTGCGAAAATCGTGGCCGCTCAGGGCGATAAAGAGAAACTTCTGCCGCTCGGGCGGGCGCTTGACCGGGTGTTAACCTGGAACTATTACATGCTGCCGATGTGGTACATGGGTGAAGATCGCGTGGCCCGCTGGGACAAATTCTCCCTGCCCGCCGTTCGCCCGGTTTATACACTTGGTTTTGATACGTGGTGGTATGACGTGAATAAAGCCGCAAAACTGCCCGCAGCGCGGCGTTAAGGAGTGACGATGGGCGCTTATCTTATCCGCCGGCTGCTGCTGGTGATCCCGACGCTGTGGGCCATCATCACCATTAACTTTTTCATCGTGCAGATTGCCCCCGGCGGCCCGGTGGACCAGGCGATTGCGGCAATAGAATTTGGTCACGCTGGCGGCATGCCGGGCGGCGGCGGCGAAGGGATGGGCGCCAGCCATGCCCGGACGGGCGTGGGCAATATCAGCGAAAGCCACTACCGGGGCGGCCGTGGACTGGATCCGGAGGTGATCGCCGAGATCACCCACCGCTATGGTTTCGATAAGCCGCTGCACGAACGTTATTTCAACATGCTCTGGGATTACGTCCGTTTCGATTTTGGCGACAGCCTGTTTCGCAGCGCCTCGGTGTTAACCCTGATCAAACAAAGCCTGCCGGTGTCCATCACGCTCGGGCTGTGGGGAACGCTGATAATCTATCTGGTCTCCATTCCGCTGGGGATCCGCAAAGCGGTCCACAACGGTAGCCGTTTCGATATCTGGAGCAGCACGTTCATTATTATTGGCTACGCGATCCCGGCGTTTCTGTTCGCCGTGCTGCTGATTGTCTTTTTTGCCGGCGGCAGTTATTTCGACCTCTTCCCGCTGCGCGGGCTGGTTTCCGCGGATTTCAGCACGCTGCCGTGGTATCAAAAAATCACCGACTACTTCTGGCACATCACGCTTCCGGTGCTGGCGACGGTTATTGGTGGCTTTGCGGCGCTTACGATGCTCACCAAAAACGCTTTTCTCGATGAGATCCGCAAGCAGTACGTGGTCACCGCCCGCGCCAAAGGCGTCGGTGAAAAGCAGATTATGTGGAAGCACGTTTTTCGCAACGCCATGCTGCTGGTGATTGCCGGTTTTCCCGCCACGTTCATCAGTATGTTTTTTACCGGCTCGCTGCTGATAGAAGTGATGTTCTCTCTCAACGGATTAGGGCTGCTGGGCTATGAGGCCACCGTCTCCCGTGATTATCCGGTGATGTTTGGCACACTGTACATTTTCACCCTGATCGGCCTGCTGCTGAATATCATCAGCGATATCAGCTATACGCTGGTCGATCCCCGTATCGATTTTGAGGGCCGCTGATGTCGCGTTTAAGCCCCGTCAATCAGGCCCGCTGGGCTCGCTTTCGCCACAACCGTCGCGGCTACTGGTCGCTGTGGATCTTCGCCGTCCTGTTCGCCTTAAGTCTGTGTTCGGAACTGATTGCCAACGATAAACCCCTGCTGGTGCATTTCAAAGACCGCTGGTACGTGCCGGTACTTACTACCTATAGCGAAAGCGATTTTGGCGGTCCGTTTGCGACGCCAGCCGAGTATCAGGATCCCTGGCTGCGTGAACAGATCGCGCAGCACGGCTGGGCGCTCTGGGCACCGATTCGCTTTGGCGCGAACAGCATAAACTATGCCACCTCCACCCCCTTCCCTTCCCCGCCTTCCTCGCAGAACTGGCTGGGAACGGACGCGAACGGCGGTGATGTGCTGGCGCGCATTCTTTACGGCACCCGCATCTCGCTCCTGTTTGGACTGATGCTGACGCTCTTTTCCAGCATCATGGGCGTCGTGGCGGGCGCCGTGCAGGGCTATTACGGTGGGAAAATCGATTTGTGGGGGCAGCGCGTGATTGAAGTCTGGTCCGGTATGCCGACGCTGTTTCTGATAATCCTGCTTTCCAGCGTGGTTCAGCCTGGCTTCTGGTGGCTGCTCGGGATCACCGTCCTGTTCGGCTGGATGGCGCTGGTCGGCGTGGTGCGCGCGGAGTTTCTGCGCACGCGAAATTACGACTATATTCGCGCTGCGCAGGCGTTAGGCGTGAGCGATCGCGCAATCATCTTCCGCCATATGCTTCCCAATGCGGTGGTGGCGACCCTCACCTTCCTGCCGTTTATTTTGTGTAGCTCCATCACCACCCTGACGTCGCTCGATTTTCTGGGCTTCGGTTTGCCGTTGGGCTCACCGTCTCTTGGCGAACTGCTGTTACAGGGCAAAAACAACCTTCAGGCCCCCTGGCTGGGCATCGCCGCATTCCTTTCCGTGGCGGTGCTGCTTTCCCTGCTGATTTTTATTGGCGAAGCCGTGCGCGATGCCTTCGATCCCAACAAGGCGGTATGACATGACCCAGCCTCTTCTGAGCATAGAAAACCTGTCGATTGCGTTTTCAAAGCAGGGCGAATCACGCACGGTAGTGACGGATTTATCGTTGCAGATCCAGCGCGGAGAGACGCTGGCGCTGGTTGGGGAATCCGGTTCCGGTAAAAGCGTCTCGGCACTTTCGGTGCTGCGCCTGCTCCCTTCCCCGCCGGTCAGCTATCCGCAGGGAGACATTCTGTTCCATGGACAATCGCTGCTGAATGCGGATGAACAAACCCTGCGCGGCATTCGCGGCAATAAAATTGCCATGATTTTCCAGGAGCCGATGGTGTCGCTTAACCCACTGCATACGCTGGAAAAACAGCTCTATGAAGTGCTGTCACTTCATCGGGGGATGCGTAAAGAGGCGGCGCGGGGTGAAATTCTGGACTGCCTGGAGCGCACCGGCATTCGTCATGCGGCGAAACGGCTGAACGATTTCCCGCACCAGCTTTCCGGCGGCGAGCGTCAGCGCGTGATGATCGCGATGGCCCTGCTGACGCGCCCCGAGCTGTTGATTGCGGATGAACCCACCACCGCGCTGGACGTCACGGTGCAGGCGCAAATTCTGCAACTGCTGCGCGAGCTTCGCGACGAGCTGAACATGAGCCTGCTGTTTATTACGCACAACCTGAGCATCGTGAAAAAGCTCGCTGACGCGGTGGCCGTGATGCAAAACGGCCGCTGCGTGGAACAGAACAGGGCATCCGCCCTGCTGAGCGCGCCTCAGCACCCGTATACCCGGCGCCTGCTGGACAGCGAACCTTCTGGCGACCCGGTTCCGCTTAACGCCGACAGCGCGCCGTTGCTGAAGGTTGAGGGGCTGTCGGTGTCATTCCCGATCCGCAAGGGCATTTTGCGCCGCGTGGTTGATCATAATCATGTCCTGAAAAACATGAGCTTCTCTCTGCGTGCGGGTGAGTCGCTTGGGCTTGTGGGCGAATCCGGCTCGGGCAAAAGCACCACCGGCCTGGCGCTGCTGCGCCTGATTGCCTCGCAGGGAGACATTCTCTTTGACGGCATGCCGCTGCAAAACCTGAGCCGCCGCCAAATGCTGCCCGTCCGCCCGCGCATGCAGGTGGTATTTCAGGATCCGAACTCTTCGCTGAACCCGCGGCTAAGCGTGTTGCAGATTGTCGAGGAGGGCCTGCGCGTCCACCAGCCCGCGCTGACGGCACAGCAGCGCGAAAGTGAGGTGAAGCGGGTGCTGGCGGAAGTCGGGTTAGATCCCGAAACCCGCCACCGCTACCCGGCAGAGTTTTCCGGCGGCCAGCGCCAGCGTATCGCGATTGCCCGCGCGCTGATCCTGAAACCGGAGCTGATCGTGCTGGACGAGCCGACGTCCTCGCTGGACCGCACCGTGCAGGCGCAGATCCTGACGCTGCTGAAGGGACTACA
The DNA here is from genome assembly GCF_014895905.1 of Enterobacter cloacae complex sp. P15RS. Lineage (NCBI taxonomy): Bacteria > Pseudomonadati > Pseudomonadota > Gammaproteobacteria > Enterobacterales > Enterobacteriaceae > Enterobacter > Enterobacter cloacae complex sp. P15RS. Next base: position 108,789 of record NZ_JADBQL010000016.1, read on the forward strand.
GGAAAAGCATCGGCTGGCCTATATCTTTATCAGCCACGATTTACAGGTGGTGCGTGCGCTTTGCCATCAGGTGGTGGTATTGCGGCAGGGAGAGGTTGTTGAGCAAGGAGAGTGCCAGCGCGTATTTACCGCGCCGACGCAGGATTACACGCGCCAGCTATTGTCCGCTGACTAGCACTCAGAAAGGATATTGACCGGAGAACGGTTCGGCAATCGCCACGCCGAAGTTTTTCAGGCGGCAGGTCGCGGCAAACTCATCCTGGCTGTTAACAAACAGGCACGGCTCACCTTCACATTCCAGCACGGAGCTGTCTACTTCGATGTCCGTCAGCGCCTGGCTGAGACGTTCCATAACCGGCCACGCGTTTTCATCGCTCGGGCTGAGCAGCTTGAGCGCCACCAGGCAATTATCCTCCCCTGCAACGCTTTGCGGAATCGGTTCAACTTTCGAACCTGCAAAACCCGTCGACCAGCGATAGCTCTGGGGCAAGCGATGGACAATGGAGAGTTGTAATGTATTCACGTTCAGTTCCCCGGAAGCAAATTTACTTCACAATTTATTTACATTTATAGTAACACATCATCGCCAACCTGCACTGTTTAGCGGATTTTATAGGCGTCACAGGCTCGCGTCGGCGCTATATGTACCCGTTTCTGCGATCTAACTCAACCTTTTTAAATACAATGATGTGACTTTTTACATAAATAGATTTTACATAAAAGAAACAAACACAGGGTAAACGAACGAAGGGTTGGTTGATATGGGTCAACAAAAAGGCCCGTATCGGGCCTTAAGCGTTCATTTATGCGCCGTCTTACGCGGCCGGCTGGCATACAGATAGAAGAGGATGGAGCTGGTCGCGCAGAGGGCGATCGCCCACAGCATCGGCCAGGCGGTATTAAACGTGGCCATTGAGAGCAGCGCTCCGACTATCGCGCCAATCCCGAAGCGGAACGTCCCTGCCAGCGACGAGGCGGTGCCCGCCATATGCGGGAATTCGTCGAGGATCACCGCCATCGCGTTGGACGAGACCATCGACACGCATCCGACAAACGCCGCCACGCCCACCACCAGCGCCCAGAAGCCGACGCCTAACAGCGCGCTCACCACCAGCCAGATAGCCATCACGAACTGGATCCACAGCCCGGCGCGGAACATATTCAGCGCCCCGACCCGCCGGACAAAGCGGCTGTTGATAATGGTCATGACAAACAGGAACACGATATTCAGCGCGAAGTAGTAGCCAAAGTGCTGGGGTGACACGTGGTTCAGTTCGATGTACACAAACGGCCCCGCGCTCAGAAACGAGAACATCCCGGCAAAGCTAAAGCCGCTGGCCAGCATATAGCTCAGCACGCGCTTGTGGCGAAACAGCGAGGCAAAGTTGCCAAGCGTGGTGCGAACGTGAAACTTCTGGCGTCGCTCGACCGGCAGCGTTTCATCGATAAAGACGAAGATCATGACCGAGGCCAGCAGCGCGGCAATCGCCAGGATCCAGAAAATCGCATGCCAGCTGAACCATACCAGCACCGCCCCGCCCACCATGGGAGCGACCAGCGGCGCAATGGTCGTGACCAGCATGACAAACGACATCATGCGCGAGAACTCTTCCTTCGGATAGACGTCGCGCATCAGGGCGTTAATCACCACGCTTGCCGCAGCCGCCGCCAGGCCATGGAAGAAACGCATCACGATCAGCTGATCGATACTCTGCGCCAGCGCACAGGCCACCGCCGCCGCGGCAAATATCAACGTTCCGCCCAGAATAACCGGTTTACGCCCCAGGCTGTCAGCCATTGGGCCATAAAAGAGCTGGCCGAGCGCGAACCCAAGGATGTAGGTGCTGAGCGTCATCTGCGCGCTGCCCGCCGGTACGCCAAACTGCGCGGAAATCACCGGCAGCGCGGGCAGATACATATCGATAGACAGCGGCATCAGCATGGCCAGCAGGCCAAGGATAAACACAATTTTAAACGACGAGTGTGGCCTGGTGGTCACAGGGTTCTCCTGAATTTAGCGTGAAGGCAGCCCGACGCTGGCGATCTCTTCTTCCGTCAGCGGGCGATATTCCCCTGGCGCCAGGTCGGGATCGAGCTCAATCGCGCCGATACGTTCACGATGCAGCCCCACCACGTGGTTGCCCACGGCGGCAAACATACGTTTCACCTGGTGGTAGCGGCCTTCACTGATGGTCAGACGGACGTCCGTTGGGGTGATGACTTCCAGCACCGCCGGTTTGGTCAGATCTTTTTCATTATGCAGCTGAACGCCTTTCGCGAATTGCTCTGCCGTGTCATCTGAGACCGGCGATTCCAGCGTCACCCGATAGGTTTTCTCACAGTGATGGCGCGGGGAGGTGATGCGGTGCGACCACTGCCCGTCATCGGTCATCAGCACCAGGCCGGTGGTATCAATATCCAGACGCCCTGCCGCATGCAGCTTGTGCGCCACAGGCTCATCCAGGAAGTAGAGCACCGTCGGGTGATCCGGATCGTCCGTTGAACAGACGTACCCTTCCGGTTTGTTGAGCATGAAGTAGCGCGGGCCATTCTGCTGGGTCAGCGGATTGCCGTCATACTCCACCTCGTGGTCGGGCTGGAGTTTAAAAGCGCTGTCTTTCACAATGTCGCCGTCCACGGTTACGCGGCTGGCGCGAATTTCACGCCCGGCAATAGCGCGGCTTACGCCGAGTTGCTGAGCGATAAACTTATCAAGTCGCATGAAATCTTTTTAGCCTTAATGGTGCTGGAAGTCGGACTACGCGTCCGAAAAAGAAGCAGTCAGAAACAGTTCAGTATAATGGTCTGGTTGCGCCACTCAAGGGAAAAAGTTTCGTGGCATACTATATGCGAGTTAACTGAATAGAGAAGCCATGACTTTCACACTACGCCCCTATCAGCAGGAAGCCGTTGATGCCACCCTCACCTGGTTTCGCAAGCACCGGGAACCCGCCGCCATCGTGCTCCCGACCGGAGCCGGTAAAAGCCTGGTGATTGCCGAACTGGCGCGCCTGGCCCGCGGGCGCGTGCTGGTGCTGGCGCACGTCAAAGAGCTGGTGGCGCAAAACCACGCCAAATATTGTGCGCTCGGCCTGGAGGCCGACATTTTTGCTGCCGGGCTGAAGCGCAAAGAGAGCCACGGAAAAGTGGTGTTTGGCAGCGTACAGTCGGTGGCCCGCAACCTGGACCTGTTTCGCAGCGAGTTTTCCCTGCTGATTGTCGACGAGTGTCACCGCATCAGCGATGACGACGACAGCCAGTATCAGCAAATCCTCACTCACCTGAAAGCGGTGAATCCTCAGATACGTCTGCTTGGCCTGACCGCCACGCCGTTTCGTCTGGGCAAGGGCTGGATTTATCAGTTCCATTATCACGGTATGGTGCGTGGCGACGAAAAAGCCCTGTTCCGCGACTGTATCTATGAGCTTCCGCTGCGCTACATGATCAAGCACGGCTACCTGACGCCGCCGGAACGGCTGGATATGCCGGTCGTGCAGTATGATTTCAGCCGCTTACAGGCGCAGAGCAACGGGCTGTTCAGCGAGGCGGATCTTAACCATGAGCTGAAAAAACAGAAGCGGATCACGCCGCATATCATCAGCCAGATTGAAGAGTTCGCGCAAACGCGTAAAGGGGTGATGATTTTTGCTGCCACCGTCGAACACGCGCGCGAAATCACGGGGCTGCTGCCCGCCGACAACGCGGCGTTAATTACCGGTGAAACCCCCGGGCCGGAGCGCGACAGCCTGATTGAGGCCTTCAAAGCCCAGCAGTTCCGCTACCTGGTGAATGTCTCCGTATTAACCACCGGGTTTGACGCCCCGCACGTCGACCTGATTGCGATCCTGCGCCCGACCGAATCCGTCAGCCTGTATCAGCAGATTGTCGGGCGCGGGCTGCGCCTGGCGCCGGGCAAAACCGACTGCCTGATCCTTGATTACGCCGGTAACCCGCACGATCTCTACTCCCCGGAAGTGGGCACGCCAAAAGGCAAAAGCGACAACGTGCCGGTACAGGTATTTTGCCCGGCCTGCGGGTTTGCCAACACCTTCTGGGGCAAAACCACCGCCGACGGCACGCTGATTGAGCACTTTGGCCGCCGCTGTCAGGGCTGGTTTGAAGACGACGACGGTCATCGCGAGCAGTGCGACTTCCGCTTCCGCTTCAAAAACTGCCCGCAGTGCAACGCCGAGAACGACATCGCTGCCCGCCGTTGTCGGGAGTGTGACACGGTGCTGGTCGACCCGGATGACATGCTGAAAGCGGCGCTGAAGCTGAAGGATGCGCTGGTGCTGCGCTGTTCCGGCATGGCGCTACAGCCCGGCGCGGATGAAAAAGGCGAGTGGCTAAAGATTACCTATTACGACGAGGACGGCGCAGACGTCAGCGAGCGGTTCAGGGTTCAGACGCCCGCCCAGCGAACCGCGTTCGAACAGCTTTTTATCCGCCCGCATACCCGCACGCCCGGCGTGCCGCTGCGCTGGATAACCGTGGCGGATATCGTGCACCAGCAGGTGCTGCTGCGCCATCCCGATTTCGTTGTCGCCCGCAAAAAAGGCCAGTTCTGGCAGGTGCGTGAGAAGGTCTTTGACTATGAAGGGCGCTTCCGGCGGGCAAACGAATTACGCGGTTAGCGGGACTTTTCGTTGATGCGCGCGCCATTTGAGTATAAAATGCCGCCCGCTTCACATCCGTGAGGCAGAACACTCACCTGCTGCTGGGTCGCCTGTAGCAGGGTTTTAAATACAGAGAGAAATCAATGTTCACTATCGAAGCAGAAGTACGTAACGTGCAGGGTAAGGGTGCGAGCCGCCGCCTGCGTACCGCTAACAAGTTCCCGGCTATCGTTTACGGTGGCGAAGCTGCTCCAGTTGCTATCGAACTGGATCACGACAAAGTATGGAACATGCAGACTAAAGCTGAATTCTACAGCGAAGTTCTGACCATCGTTGTTGGCGGTAAAGAAGAAAAAGTGAAAGTTCAGGCTGTTCAGCGTCACCCGTTCAAGCCAAAACTGTCTCACATCGACTTCGTTCGCGCGTAATCGCAAACCTGTCGAGAAAAACCCCGCTTCTGCGGGGTTTTTTTATGGCCGTTATTTACCGCCTGAGGTGCGACGCTGGAGCTGATCGCGCAGGTTCGGCGGCGTGCCTTTAATGGTCAGCGTGTCGGTGGCCGGATCCCAGAAGATACGTTCCCCGAGCAGCATGGCATCAAAGTTGATGGTTAACCCACCGCCGCTGCCGGCAAATTTCGTCAGCTGACGCAGGGTGCTGCGATCCGCCGGGAAGCTCTCTTCCAGCTCATAGCCTTTGTCCGCCGTAAATTCCTGGAAGCTGACTTCGCTGACGCCCGCCAGCTCTTTGGACAGCGACTCCAGCTCAATCTCTTCCCCGGCCTGTAACTGCTCGTTGCAGTAGCTGTAAACCTGCTGACGCACGTTCTGACGCTCAGACTTATCAAGCTGCGCCTCAGCCGTAAAGTCATCCACCGCCTGGAGCAGACCTTTATTCTGCGCTTTGGCGTTCAGCCCTTCGCTGGCGCCGAGGAAATCCATAAAGAAATCCGCCACTTTGCGGCCGACGCGGCCTTTGAGGAAGGTCAGGTAGCGCGTCGATTCCGGGTTGGTTTCCCATTCGGTTAAATCGATACGCGCCACAATATCCGCATGGTTGATATCCAGATAGTGCGTTGAGCTGATGTCCAGCTGCTCGTTCACGCGCATGCTGCTTAAGTTATTCAGCACGGTTACCAGCAGATACTCTACCGCCAGATAACGGTAGTGGCAGAACAGGACGATACCGCCATCGGCGAAGGGATATTTCGCCAGTTCGTCACGCAGACGGCCCGTGGCAGCGCGGCTGAACGCCAGGAAATCCTCTTCGCCCTGACGTTGCAGGCGCAGGCTATCCGCCAGCTCGCTCTCTTCGCTGAACAAGCCATAGGCTTTATTTTTCGCGCTATAGACGCGATGCAGCTCCGCCATCATCTCGACAACGGTAGGCGTTGGTTCCAGTAACGAATCGCGCAGCACCACTTCAAGGGTTTGCTCATCACGCTTGATAAGCTGGTGCAAGGCAATCTGGTTGATTTCCAGACTCATGATAAACTCTCCTTTTAGACCGGGCGGTATTCAACCACCACCAACGCATGTGTGCAACAGAAGATAAAAAAGGGGAAAAAAAGCTGTTGCTACGGTAATATGTCGCCCTTCTCTCAACAAACTGATTTTGATTTATGCCACAACATTCCCGCTACAGTGACGAACACGTTGAACAACTGCTCGGTGAGCTGGTCAACGTACTGGAAAAACATAAAACGCCAACCGATCTCTCCCTGATGGTTTTGGGAAATATGGTTACCAATCTGATTAATACCAGCGTTGCTCCGGCTCAGCGTCAGGCGATCGCCAAATCTTTCGCCCAGGCATTGCAGTCCTCCGTTAGCGACGACCAGGCACACTAAGGGAAACGAACAACAGTTTATGGTGACGAATCGTCAGCGCTACCGTGAAAAAGTCTCCCAGATGGTCAGCTGGGGGCACTGGTTTGCCCTGTTCAACATTCTGTTGGCGATGGTGCTCGGCTGCCGTTATCTGTTTGTGGCGGACTGGCCAACCACGTTAACCGGGCGAGTCTACTCGTGGATGAGCCTTGTTGGTCACTTTAGCTTTCTGGTTTTCGCCACCTATCTGCTGATCCTGTTCCCTCTGACGTTTATCGTCATGTCGCAGCGGCTGATGCGCTTCCTGTCCGCTATCCTTGCGACGGCGGGCATGACCCTGTTGCTTATCGACAGCGAAGTCTTCACCCGGTTCCACCTGCACCTGAACCCTATCGTCTGGGAGCTGGTGATTAACCCGGATCAGAACGAGACCGCGCGCGACTGGCAGCTGATGTTTATCAGCGTGCCGATTATCCTGCTGATTGAAATGCTGTTCGCCACGTGGAGCTGGCAAAAGCTCCGCAGTCTGACCCGACGCCGCCATTACGCGAAGCCCGTCGCGGCGCTCTTTTTCGCCTCATTTATCGGTTCGCACCTGATGTATATCTGGGCAGATGCGAACTTCTACCGTCCGATTACCATGCAGCGCGCGAATCTGCCGCTCTCCTATCCGATGACGGCGCGTCGTTTCCTGGAAAAACACGGCCTGCTGGATGCGCAGGAGTACCAGCGTCGTCTGGTGGAACAGGGTAATCCGGAAGCGGTTAGCGTGCAGTATCCTCTGAGCGATCTGAAATATCGCGACATGGGCCGCGGTCAGAACGTGCTGCTGATTACCGTTGATGGCCTGAACTATTCTCGCTATGAGAAACAGATGCCAGCCCTGGCTGAATTCGCGCAGAACAACATCGCATTCACCCAGCATATGAGCTCCGGTAATTCGACCGACGCGGGTATTTTCGGCCTGTTCTACGGCATTTCACCGAGCTATATGGACGGCGTGCTGTCTGCCCGTATTCCGGCCGCGCTGATTACCGGGCTTAATCAGCAGGGCTACCAGCTGGGGCTGTTCGCCTCCGATGGCTTCAACAGCTCGCTGTACCGCCAGGCGCTGCTGTCTGATTTCTCACTGCCTGCCGCGCAGAGCCAGTCTGACGATCGGACCGCTGACCAGTGGATAGACTGGCTGAAGCGCTATGCGCAGGAAGATAACCGCTGGTTCTCCTGGGTTGCGTTTAACGGCACAACGCTTGATGACAGCAATCAGAAAGGCTTCGCGCGCCGCTATAGCCGTGCGGCGGGTGACGTCGATGCGCAGATTGGCCGCGTGCTGACCGCCCTGCGCGACGCGGGCAAGCTGGACAATACGGTCGTCATTATTACGGCGGGACACGGCGTGCCGCTCGGCGACGAGGCGAAGGGCATGGAATGGTCGCGTCCCAACCTGCATGTTCCCCTGGTGATCCACTGGCCGGGCACGCCCGCGCAGCGCATCAACATGCTGACCGACCATAAAGACGTCATGACCACGCTAATGCAACGACTGCTGCACGTCAGCACGCCGGCGAATGAGTACTCGCAGGGACAGGACCTCTTTAGCGCCACGCGCCGTCATAACTGGGTCACGGCTGCCGGCGGAAATACGCTGGTGGTGACCACGCCGACGCTGTCCCTGGTGCTCAACAGCAACGGGAATTACCAGACGTATAATCTCGAAGGTGAGAAGCTCAAAGATCAGAAACCGCAGCTCAGCTTGCTGTTGCAGGTGCTGACAGACGAGAAGCGCTTTATCGCTAACTGATTATTTATGAATCAGTTAGCGCTGCTTTCCCCTTGCAATCAAAAAGGAATCGAGTAGTATTCCTTTTATGCGTCGGCACGTAGCGCAGCCTGGTAGCGCACCGTCATGGGGTGTCGGGGGTCGGAGGTTCAAATCCTCTCGTGCCGACCAAAAACACACAAAAAAAACCAGCCGCTTATGGCTGGTTTTTTATTGCCTGTACCCACATGCAGTAGGGTCAGTGCTTCTCACGCCCACCGAGAAAGAAAATCCCCAGCGGAATCGCAAGCAGGACGGTGAACACCAGACTGTAAACAAAGATCATCGCCGATTGCAGGACAAACATGCTGGTTGTCCACGCAGAGAGCGGAATGTTGTACTGCTCGATCACACCGACAATGGTTGCGCGCCCCACGCATGCGGCAGCAATCATAAATACAACCAGTAACGCCAGCAGGAACTTGCGGCCTTCAGGTGTCTTCAGTTTTTCCCCTACCATCTCTCCTCCCTTTACAGATAAATAACAATAATTAACGCGTAAAATAACACGATCGCCGCCCCGACTCCAACGCAGCATTAAACACCACAAAAAGAACACTAAAGCAGTGTATTACTCCATTTAAATTGAAAACATGAGTAAATTGCGCCAACCATTCACGTACGTTATGTTAGTCTTTACCGGATCGTTTTGACAAAAAAGGAATGACAGTGAAAAACGCACCTAAATTTGCCATCGCCCTCCTCGCCGCTGCGTGCGCCAGCACCAGCGCTTTTGCCAGCGAAACCCAGAAAGAGCAGCCGCTGGAAAAAGTTGCCCCGTATCCGCAAGCGGACAAAGGGATGAAGCGCCAGGTTATTCAGCTCCCGGTCCAGCAGGATGAAGCAAATTTCAAAGTTGAGCTGTTAATCGGCCAGACGCTGGAAGTGGACTGCAACCAGCATCGTCTGGGCGGCAAGCTGGAAAGCAAAACGCTGGAAGGCTGGGGTTATGACTACTATGTCTTCGACAAAGTAACGTCACCGGTCTCCACCATGATGGCGTGTCCGGACGGCAAGAAAGAGAAGAAATTTATTACCGCGTATCTGGGTGATAACAGTCTGCTGCGCTATAACAGCAAGCTGCCAATTGTTGTCTATACGCCGGAAAACGTAGATGTGAAATATCGCGTGTGGAAGGCAGATGAGACTGTCGGGCAGGCGGTAGTTCGTTAAAAAAAAGCCGGGTGGCGCTCACGCTTACCCGGCTTTTTTACGCTACAGCGCGATATCCGCAACCGGCTTGTTTTCTGCCTGTGGCTTCAGCTCCGCCTTTGGCGCCGCATCCGCAGCCTGCGGTTTGACGTATTGCAGTTGCAGAACGCGGCTGGTGTATTCCAGCTCTTGCTCCGTGGCGTCAACGTTACCGTTCAGCTTCGTACCGTAAGATGGAATAATGGTTTTCAGCTTCGCCTGCCATTCCGGGCTGGACACTTTATCCTTAAACACTTTTTCCATCAGGTGCAGCATGATTGGCGCAGCGGTAGACGCACCCGGGGATGCCCCCAACAGCGCGGCAATGGTGCCATCCTTATCGCTCACCACTTCGGTACCCAGACGCAGCACGCCGCCCTCTTTCGGATCGCGCTTGATGATCTGTACACGCTGACCCGCCTGCCACAGACGCCAGTCTTCTTTCTTCGCCTGCGGATAGTACTCTTTCAGCGCCTCGAAGCGTTCGTCATCAGAAAGCATCACCTGGCTAATCAGGTATTTCACCAGATCAAAGTTATCCAGCCCAACGTCCATCATAGGTTTGACGTTCGACGTCGTGGTCGCGCTCAGCAGATCCCAGAGGGAACCGTTTTTCAGGAACTTGGTAGAGAAGGTAGCGAACGGCCCGAACAGCACCACGCGCTTACCGTCCAGCATACGGGTGTCGATATGGGGAACGGACATCGGTGGCGCGCCAACGGAGGCCTGACCGTACACTTTTGCCAGATGACGGTTAACCACTTCCGGGTTTTCCGACACCAGGAACTGGCCGCCGACCGGGAAGCCCGCGTAGTCGTCCGCTTCCGGAATACCGGACTCCTGCAACAGTTTCAGCGCCGCACCGCCCGCACCGATAAAGACGAACTTCGCCTTAATGACATGCTCGGCTTCGTTGTTTTTCAGATCGGCAACGGTCACGCTCCAGCTGTTATCCGCGTTGCGCTTGAAACCACGCACTTCGGAGCTGAGTTGCAGGTTGAAGTTCTCTTTTTTCTTCAGAGAGGCCACCAGCTGACGGGTGATTTCACCGTAGTTAACGTCAGTACCAATTTCAGTGCGGGTCGCCGCCACTTTCTGGTTCGGATCGCGTCCTTCCATGACCAGCGGTGCCCACTCTTTGATTTGAGCGTGATCTTCAGAGTATTTCATCCCGCGGAACAGCGTGCTCTGTTGCAGGGCAGCGTAACGCGCGCGCAGGAAATTGACGTTTTGATCGCCCCACACAAAGCTCATGTGCGGTACGGTGTTGATGAAGGAGTGCGGATTGTGCAACACGCCGCTGTTCACCTGGTGAGACCAGAACTGGCGTGAGATCTGGAACGCTTCGTTGATCTCTACCGCCTTCTCGATACTAATGGAACCGTCCTTTTTCTGCGGCGTATAGTTCAGTTCCATAAGTGCCGAGTGCCCCGTCCCGGCGTTATTCCAGCCGTTAGAGCTTTCCTGCGCCACGCCATCAAGGCGCTCGACCATGGTCATGGACCAGTTCGGCTCTAATTCCTGAAGATACGTGCCCAGCGTAGCGCTCATGATGCCGCCACCAATTAAAAGGACATCCGTTTCCTGCTCTTTTGGTGCGTCAGCTTTCGCCGCCAGCGAGACGGCGTTCAGCCCCACGGCCAGTGAAAAGAGCACGGCAGTCATTTTTTTCATCATTTATGCCTTAGTTGAATAGTGCTTGATGCGTAGAAATTACAGGTGAAACACGCTGCGGGGGCACGGTAACAACTTTTAAATATTGTTTAAAGGTTACGAAATTATTGTAATTGTGAAATTTAATGATGGATTGTTTGTGGGGTTTTGACAGGCAGGCTGGCACCAGGCGATTTTCCTGGCTATTATGCTGCACTTTGTGATCGCGCGCACGGAAGCCTGCCCAAACTAGCGAATTCTTATGTCATTACCCCATTCGTCTGTACCCCATGAAGGCCACGTCGCCACCGTTTTACGTTCGCCTCAACGTCTGATGCGCGAAACCCTGGCCGGCGTGATTACCGCGCTGGCGCTGATCCCGGAAGTGATTTCGTTTTCCGTGGTCGCGGGCGTGGACCCGAAAGTGAGCCTTATCGCCTCCGTGGTGCTCTGCTTTGCTCTTTCCCTGCTCGGCGGGCGTCCGGCCATGGTGACGGCGGCGGCGGGCTCCGTCGCGCTGGTTATTGGCCCGATGGTTCATCAACACGGTGTACAGTACATTTTGCCTGCGGTAGTGATGGCGGGCGTGATTCAGATCCTGTTCGGCGCGCTGGGTATGGCGCGGCTGATGCGCTTTATTCCCCAGTCGGTGATGACCGGGTTTGTTAACGCCCTTGGCATTTTGATTTTCTTTGCCCAGGTTCCCCATTTCTGGAGCCGAAGCCCACTGATTGTGGGCCTGTTCGTGCTGACGCTGCTGATTGTGCTGTGGGTGCCACGCTATATCAAAAGCGTTCCCTCCCCGCTGATTGCCATTGTGCTGCTGACGCTGTTTACCGTCACCAGCGGACAAATTCTGCCAACGGTGGGTGATGAAGGCTCCATGAGCGGCGGTTTGCCTGGCTTTACGCAACTGCTGGTGCCGCTTAACCTGGAGACGCTGAGCATCATCTGGCCGTGCGCGCTGAGTATCGCCTTCGTTGGCCTGCTGGAATCGCTACTGACGGCTAAGCTGGTGGATGAACTGACCGTGACCCCTTCAAGCAAGCGCCGCGAGAGTATCGGGCTGGGCGTAGGAAATATCATGGCCGGGTTCTACGGCGGCATTGCGGGCTGCGCGATGATTGGGCAAACCATCGTTAACGTGGAGATGGGCAAAGGCAGAAGCCGTATCTCCACCCTTGCGGCAGGCGTTGTGCTGCTGATACTGGTCACGGCGCTCAGCGAGGTAATGGCTAAAATCCCGATGGCGGTACTGGCGGGTATTATGGCAATCGTGGCCGTCAAGACCTTTAGCTGGCATAGCGTTCAGCCCGGAACGCTGAAAAACGCGCCGGTGGCGGAAACCGTCGTGATGCTGGTGACGGTTGTGGCAACGGTTTCCACCGGTAACCTGGCGATTGGCGTGCTGGGCGGGATCGTGATGATGTGCATCCTCCCTGCCCGACTGAAGCAAAAGGCGCTGGCTACAGAAGAAAAATCGTCGCCAGTCCAAGAAAAATAAAGAAACCGCCGGTATCGGTAATGGCGGTAATCATCACGCTCGACCCCACAGCGGGGTCGCGCCCCAGACGGGTCATCGTCAGCGGGATAATCACGCCCATCATCGCCGCCACCAGCAGGTTCAGCACCATCGCCAGCATCATGACCCCGCCGAGCGCCATATCATCGTACAGCCACCAGGTGATGCCGCCCATGATGCCGCCCCAGACCAGGCCGTTAATCAGCGCAACGCCCATCTCCCTGAAGATCAGCCACGAAAAATTACCCGGCTGAATATTTTCCAGCGCCAGGGCGCGAACGATCATGGTGATAGTCTGGTTACCGGTATTCCCCCCGATCCCCGCCACAATAGGCATCAGAGAAGCCAGGGCTACCAGCTGGGAAATGGTATGTTCGAAGCCATCTATGACACGGGAGGCCACAAACGCGGTGCATAAATTGATGGCGAGCCACGCCCAGCGCGTTTTGACGGCCTTGCCGACGGAGGCGTGAACGTCATCTTCGGCACTGATCCCGCCAAGGGCTCGCAGGTCGTTATCGGTCTCTTCATAGACCACATCAACGATCTCATCGATGGTCAGACGCCCCATCAGTTTGCCCACGGAATCCACCACCGCGGCGCTCACCAGGTCATCACGTTCGAAGGTACGCGCCGCTTTTTCGGCATCGTCTTCCGGCGAAAACACCATCGGCTCGGTTTCCATCACCTCACTCACCCGCTGCTGGGTGCTGTTCAGCAGGATCGTTTTAAGCTCCAGCTCGCCGAGCAGGGTTTTGTCCCGCGAGGTGACAAACAATTTGTCGGTGTTGTCCGGCATGCTGCCGAGCCGACGAAGGTAACGCTGCACCGTGCCCAGAGTGACGTCCGGACGCACGGTGATGACGCCAAACTCCATGATTGCGCCGACGCTGTTTTTCTCGTAGTGCATCACCTGACGCACGCGCGCCCGCTCCTCAGCAGGCAGGGAAGCCAGCAGGCGACCGGTCAGGTTTCGCGGAAGGTGCTGTACAAGGTAGATCTGCTCGTCGATATCCAGCGTTTGCAGAGCGTCAAGAATGTCCCGGTCGCTCATCTCATCGATAAGGTCATCCCAGACGTTTTCCGACGCTTCAAGCAGCACCTGACCGCGCTCGTGATCCTGCACCAGCCGCCACAGGGCGTGGCGTTCCTCGGAAGGCAGCGCCTCCAGCGTATCCGCCAGATCCGGGGGTGGTAAATGTGCTACCAGCGCACCTACCTCAGCAATATCGTCGGCCAGCGTGCCGACATCATATTGCTCAGCCAGGGTCAGCTTACCCAATAACGTTGACGTCACCGCTTTATCGGTCGTCAGGAGCCAGATGAGGCGCGCACGCTCCTGGTCACGCTGCCTTGCGCTGTTTTTCTTTAATAACGACATTAATCATAAATCCATGAAATAGGTTGGCTTTAAGCATAGCGCGGGGATATGTAAATAAGAATAAACGGCGTGTCGGGATGGAGAAAAAATCGGCATATATGAAAAATTAACGTGCCGGGCGCACCCGGCACAATCGCACTCAGGCCGTACGCGCCACCGCATCCCGTGACGCAGCATCGCGCTCGTCGCCGGTCAGCTCGCTCAGCTTGCCGTCGCGCATCTCCAGCAGACGGTCGGCGTGAATGAAGTAGTGATCGTCATGGCTGATGGCAAAGATGGTTTTCCCCATCGCCTGCATCAGCGGCAGCAGCACCTGATAAAACTCGCGGCGGAAGTGCGGGTCCTGATCGGCGGCCCACTCGTCCAGCAGGATGATGTCACGCTCCTCGGCCAGCGCCAGCAGCAGCGCCACGCGTTTCTTCTGCCCTTTCGACAGCCTGAGATTGAGGATTTTGCCATCCTGGAGCTCCAGCTTGTGTGACATTTGCAGGTGCGCAAGCCACTTCTCCACCAGCGCGGGATCCGCCTGCTGCCCTTCCGGACCCAGCAGCTGATCGAACAGCCAGACGTCGGTAAATACCGCCGAGAAGAGCTTGCGGTAGTCCTCCGGTTTCTCCGCGCTCAGCGCGTTGCCATCCAGCAAAATTTCACCCGACTGCGGCTGATAGAGCCCCGTCAACAGCATCGCCAGGGTGGATTTGCCGCTGCCGTTGCCGCCGATGAGGAACAGCAGCTCGCCGCGGTGAAGGGTCAGGTTTATCGGCCCCACGGAGAACGCGCTCTCCTGATAGCGGAAGGTAACGTTACGCAGCTCAAGCGTTTGCCAGTTCGGGAAAGCCTGCGGACGCGGGAACTCGGCCTTAAACGGCGCAAGGTCAAACTTCTTCAGCTTGTTAAAGGCGACCTGAGCGCTCAGCAGCGTCGGCAGTGCGCCAACGGCCGACAGCAGCGGCGTGCGTAAAAACAGCAGCGTCAGGGAGTACGTGGCCGCCACGTTGGTATCCGCCCACCCCAGGCTATTCGCCATCCAGAACACCAGGCCAATGGCGCCCAGCATCATAATGTTGGACCAGTTCACGGCGCTCAGGTGGAACGTATCGGCGCGAATAATATGATGACGATATTCGTGCGCGTCAGGAATATAGAGGTTATTGAAGATGTGCTCGGCGCGCTCGCGGTTCAGCGTCAGCTCTTTACGCCCTTCCAGCACCGTCTGGTAGTCGTTATAGAGCTTGTCTTCCGTTTCGCGCAGCACCGCCATGTGCTTATAGACACGGGAGACCAGCAGGAACCCGCCCCAGATGGTGATCGCAATCCACAATGCCGTCACGGCCAGCATTTTGCTGGAGAGCCAGGCGAGATAGGCCGCCGAGCCAAAGGTCAGGATGATCCCCTGCACCAGCTCCGGCAGACGTACAAACGCGATGGTAATGGCGCGCACGTCGCTGGTCAGCCCCGCCAGCAGAGAGGCGCTTCCCAGCTGTTCGATGCGCTCAACCTGGGTGTCGAGAATACGTTTGATGAACTCACTGCGCAGACGGAAAACGAAATGGTGGCCGAGCGCGGTCAGCGCCAGCTGCGATCCGAGCGTGACCGCCATCAGCAGCAGCAGTAATCCCAGGAATTCCGGCAGGACGGAGAGTGACGTGTCGACCATTTCGATCAAACGCACGTTAATGAAGGCAATCAAGCCAATCCCCAGCGCCGCGCTGGCAAGGCTTAGCGCCATTACCGCGATGAAAGGCCAGCGGTACTGCCGCCAGACAAGAAGAAGTAGTTGCATGCAGAGCAATCCGGACAAGAAAAATCAGCCAGCAGTGTAAACTGCCTTTCACACACATCAAGAATAATTCTTATTTTTATTCTCTGTACGCTGCCTGCCGGAACGTAAGGTTGTAACGAAACGCCCCCGCCACCGAGTGTTCGCCATTTTTAAGCGGCTGAATACCATGGTAAAAAAGCCGTGACTCACCGCCCCAGACCACCACATCGCCATGCTCCAGCATCAGCCGTTTTAGCGGGTCGTTGCGCCGCAGCCCGCCAAACTGAAAGACAGCGGGCAGCCCAAGGGATACCGAGACAATCGGCGCGCGCAGATCCGGCTCGTCCTTATCCTGATGCAGGGAAAGTTTAGCCCCGACGGCGTAGCGGTTGATGAGACAGGCGTCGGGTCGAAAATCAGGATAGCCGGCCGCGACGGCGGCATCATGGCACAGCGCCTGAAACGCCTCCGGCATTGGCGGCCACGGCAGCCCCGTCAGCGGATCGTTCGGCGCATATAAATAGCCCCGCGCATTCGTCGCCCATCCCAGTTCGCCGCAGTTGGTCATCGCCACGGACATGGTATACCCGCCCGGCGTGACCATATGGCGAAACGGCGAACGGGCGGTGACGGCATCAATACCGTCGAACAGCGCCGCCGCGCGGGAAAGCGCGAAGCGTCTCAGGATCGTCGCCCCCGGCGCGAGCGGCTCCTGCCAGGGTTCAGCTTCCGCAAAAAGATCGAGCATTATCCCTCCTGTTTATTCGCCTCACGTTTTAATAATAGTACCTTACGCGCTGCCCCCCAGCGATAGCCCGAGAGCGCACCGTCGTTACGCACCACGCGGTGACAGGGGATCACAATCGCCAGTTTATTGGCCCCGCAGGCCCCCGCCACGGCGCGGACGGCGTTGGGTTTGCCAATGGCCTTCGCCACCTGCTGATAGCTTGCCGTTTCACCGCAGGGGATAGCCCGTAGCGCCTGCCAGACCTGCTGCTGGAAGGCGGTACCGCGGATATCCAGCGGCAGCGTCAGGGGCGTCGCGCGGCTGTCGACAGAGGCAATCACCTGACGGATCCGCCCGGCAAACGCGCCTTCCATCGGTTCACGGACGGCAAGCGGAAACAGTGAAAGCAGCTCGGCCGTCAGCGCGGCGTCGTCATCCCCCAGCAGTATCGCGCAGATCCCGCGCTCGCTTTCCCCCACCAGACAGCGGCCCAGCGAGCAGTCGCTGATGGCATAGCGGACTGCGGCATCCCCGTTGCGGTACTGTCTGGCCGTCATGCCCAGCGCGCCATCGGCTTTACGGTAGTAGCTGCTGCTGTCCGGGAACCCGGCGGCCAGAACGGCATCGGTGATTTTACCGCCCTGCGCCAGCGTGCTGCGCAGGCGTTGTTCACGCGCGGCCTGCTGCCAGGCTTTCGGCGTCATGCCGGTAACGGATTTAAACAAGCGGTGGAAATGGAACGGGCTCATGGCAACCTGCTGCGCCAGCGCGTCAAGGTTCAGCGCGGCATCCTGCTCAAGCAGCCGGCAGGCCAGCGCAATACGGGCCTTTTTCTGCGCCATAGGATCGTCCTGGTCCGGCAAACAGCGCTTACAGGGACGGTAGCCCGCCAGCCCTGCCTGGTGAGCATCAGGATAGAAGCAGACATTTTTACGCAGTGCGTGGCGGGCGCGGCAGGACGGGCGGCAATAAATGCCGGTCGTCTGCACGGCAAAAACAAACTGGTTATCCGCATGAGGATCGCGGGCCAGAACGGCCTGCCAGCGATCCTCATCGGTGAGATAGGTTGTGTTTTTCATTATCGGCTCCTCTTACAAGCATACGCTTAGCCTGCCTGAACGCCACCGAACAAAAACCCGCAACCTTGCTTTTTAATTTTTCTCGCTTACCAGGAAGCTGTTGAACTGCGGTGAACTCCAGGTTTTAAACCCGTCAGCCTCTTTGGTGATCATATAGACGGCCAGCCCTTCCTGGCGCACCACCTCTTTGGCTTTCTCCGTGCCGAGCACCATCAGTCCGGTATCCCATGCGTCCGCTTCCAGCGCGGTTGGGGCTATCACCGTAACGGACACCAGATTGTGGGTAATGGGGCGTCCGGTTTGCGGATCGATAACGTGCGAAATACGTTTGCCGTCCAGTTCGTAATAGTTGCGGTAGCTGCCGGAGGTGCTGATACCGTGCCCGTTGATGTCGACAATCGCCTGCACCGCGTTCTGCTGGTCGGTTGGTTTCTGGATAGCCACCCGCCACGGCCTGCCGCTGGCGTTCATGCCCCGGCTGACGAGCGCGCCCCCTACGGAAACCAGGTAACGGGGAATGCCTTCCTGCGCCATCAGGGCCGCAAGATGGTCCGCCGCATACCCCTCGCCTACCGTAGAGAGATCCACAAACAGATCGGGAATATCCTTTTGCAGGTATTGCTGACCGTACTGACCGATCACCGACAGATGCTGTAACCCTGTACGGGCGCGGGCGTCGTCGATGGCGGCCTGATCGGGGGTAGCCACCGGCTGTTTGTCAGGGCCAAATCCCCACAGATTGACCAGCGGCCCCACGGTCACATCCATTGCGCCGTTGGTTTTGTAGCCCACGCGCATAGATTCCGTGACGATATCGGCCATCGCTTCGCTCACCGGCCACAGCGAGGTGCTGCTGGAGCGATTGAAACGCATCAGCGCTGAGTCATTCTTATACGTCGAGAGCAGCTGATCGTCAGCATCCAGCTGCGCCTGAATTTTTCCGCGTAATTCTTCAGCGCGGGATTTATCAATATCCATCACGCTGACGCGCCAGAAGGTCCCCATGGTTTTCCCTTCCAGCACCGTCGCGGCTGGCGCCTCGATTTTTGCGGGCTGCGTAGAAGAGTCACACGCGGTCAGGAGTAAAACAGTCGCCAGAAAGCTGGCGCGCAAAAAAGTCATTTCCATTGGTTATTATCCTCATGCCAGGGCGGCAAGAGTACACTAAAACAGCGTATTTGTAAGACCCTAAAAAAGCATGAAAAAAGGGGCCTGATGGCCCCTTTGTTGCAGTATGAGCAATTAGAACTGGTAAACCAGACCCAGCGCTACGATATCGTCGGTGCTGATACTGGTGCGGCGAGTGAAGTCGTTTTCATCCAGCAGGTTGATTTTGTAATCAACGTAGGTGGACATGTTTTTGTTGAAGTAGTAAGTCGCGCCCACGTCAACATACTTCAGGATATCCTGATCGCCATAGCCTTCGATGTCCTTACCTTTAGATTGCAGGTAAGCCACGGATGGACGCAGACCGAAGTCGAACTGATACTGAGCAACCACTTCGAAGTTCTGTGCTTTGTTAGCCCAGCCCTGATCGCCAACGCGGGTCGCGTTGTAGGTCTGAGAATACTGTGCAGCCAGGTAGATGTTGTTCGCGTCGTATTTCAGACCGCCGGTGTAGGTCTCAGCACGATCGCCGTTACCGAAGTAGTTTGGCGCGTTCTGGTCATCAGTACGTTTAGAGCTGGTGACAGCCGTACCGAGTGCGAAGCCTTCGCCCAGATCGTAGGTCAGAGAGCCGCCGTAGCCGTCACCGTTCTGACGCAGCGCGTCACGACCGTTATTGGTCTGGCCTTCACCGCTTGGGCTGCCGTTTTTACCCTGGTACTGTAACGCGAAGTTCAGACCATCAACCAGACCGAAGAAGTCCTGGTTACGGTAGGTCGCGAAGCCGTTACCGCGCTGCTGCATGAAGTTGTCAGAACCGTAGGTGTCGCCGCCGAATTCCGGCAGAACGTCGGTCCAGGAAGTGACATCGTAAACAACGCCGTAGTTACGACCGTAGTCGAATGAACCCGCATCAGCGAATTTCAGACCAGCGAACGCTACACGCGTCCATGAGTTGTTTTCGTTCTCGCCAGAGTTGCCCTGGATCTGGTATTCCCACTGGCCGTAACCGGTCAGCTGATCGTTAACCTGAGTTTCGCCTTTGAAGCCCAGACGCATGTAGGTCTGGTCGCCGTCTGCACCGTCGTCATCGGAGAAATAGTGCAGGCCATCCACTTTACCGTACAGATCTAATTTGTTGCCGTCTTTGTTATAAATTTCAGCCGCATTTGCTGCGCCTGCCACCAGCAGAGCTGGTACCAGGAGGGACAGTACTTTAACTTTCATTTTATTAACCCTCTGTTATATGCCTTATTATTTACCACTGCTTACTGGTCAACCCTCTTAACCAGTCGGCAAGTTCATTCTCCTTAAAAATGCAGAATAATCCAACAGGAATATGATACGAAAACTTTGAAGATGTTTCACTTTACCATCAAGATGTTTCAATTTGTAAATTTCAAGGAACTTTCACAGAGCATCAAAAGTTTAAAAATATAGCACGGATAATCAAAACAAAAATATATCGTAAAAAATTCAATAAATTAACTTAAAAAACAGTACCGCACTGAATGACAAAAAAATTCCCTTCAACACCACTAAAATAACTCTCGCTATCATCATTAACTTTATTTATTACCGTCATTCAGTTCTGAATGTCTGTTTATCCCTAATTGA
The DNA here is from genome assembly GCF_014895905.1 of Enterobacter cloacae complex sp. P15RS. NCBI lineage: Bacteria > Pseudomonadati > Pseudomonadota > Gammaproteobacteria > Enterobacterales > Enterobacteriaceae > Enterobacter > Enterobacter cloacae complex sp. P15RS. The sequence goes on from NZ_JADBQL010000016.1 coordinate 129,091, forward strand.
ACCGGATGCTTCGCATTCGGTTTTTTTTTACCTTTCTTTACGTCAGCAGACATTTAATGTGCTACCCGCCTGTAATGATAACGACTATTAACTAAATTCAGCGTTGGCGTTTACAGAATTCCTTTTTTTGTAGCCGCAATTAATTTCTTGTTAGTTCGTGCTATTTTTCAGCCGTTGTGACGGCGTATTTGTACATTTGACTGAGTTTTGTACATCTTTTACCCGGATGTCGTTGAAGCGGGTTGCGACAGATAAAAAGTCAAGGTCATGCCGATAACGACGCTGGAAATTCGGTTATTACCCTTTATACTGCCCTATCCCATTACCGCGCGGCCATTACGGGTTAAACACATCAATGAGTCAGACAGAAACTACCGCCCCGAGCAAATTCTCCCTTCTACCGGGCAGCATCACCCGTTTCTTTCTTCTGTTGATCGTTGTGCTGTTAGTCACAATGGGGGTGATGGTCCAGAGCGCCGTGAACACCTGGCTTAAAGATAAAAGCTATCAAATCGTCGATATCACCCACGCGGTGCATAAGCGCATTGATACGTGGCGCTATGCGACCTGGCAAATCTACGACAATATCGCCGCCGCGCCTGCCACCTCGTCAGGCGAAGGGTTGCAGGAAACGCGCCTTAAGCAGGATGTTTATTACCTTGAAAAACCGCAGCGCAAAACTGAAGCCCTGATTTTCGGTTCGCACGACAGCGCAACGCTGGAGATGACGCAGCGGATCTCCTCCTATCTGGACACCCTGTGGGGCGCCGAGACCGTTCCGTGGTCCATGTATTACCTGAACGGCCAGGACAACAGCATGATCCTGGTCTCTACCCTGCCGCTTAAGGACCTCTCGTCCGGCTTTAAAGAGACCACCGTTGGCAGTATTGTGGATTCCCGTCGGGCAGAAATGTTGCAACAGGCCAACGCGCTGGACGAGCGCGAAAGTTTTTCTTCGCTACGCCGCCTCGCCTGGCAGAACGGCCATTACTTTACGCTGCGCACCACCTTTAACCAGCCGGGCCATCTCGCTACCGTGGTTGCCTTCGATCTGCCGATTAACGATCTCATCCCGCCGGATATGCCGTTGGACAGTTTCCGTCTGGAGCCAGACAACAGCACCCAGAATATGCGCACGCCGTCGGACAAAGAAGGCGCGGACAGCGTCGCAATCTCCTTTAATGGCTCAAAAATTGAGATTGCCTCATCGCTCAATTCAACCGGTATGCGGCTGGTGTGGCAGGTGCCTTTTGGCACCCTGATGCTTGATACCCTGCAAAACATTCTCCTGCCGCTGCTGCTGAATATCGGCCTGCTGGCGCTGGCGCTGTTTGGCTACAGCACCTTCCGTTTCCAGTCGGGCCGCCAGAGCGACTCGACATCGGTATCCTCAGGAACCAGCAACGAACTGCGCGTCCTGCGTGCCTTAAACGAAGAGATTATTTCCGTGCTGCCGCTGGGGGTGCTCGTTCACGATCAGGAAGCAAACCGCACGGTCATGAGCAATAAAATTGCCGACCACCTTCTGCCGCACCTTAACCTGCAAAATATTACGGCCATGGCGGACCAGCATCAGGGCGTTATCCAGGCCACCATTAATAATGAACTGTATGAGATCCGTCAGTTCCGCAGTCAGGTCGCCTCGCGTACGCAAATCTTCATTATTCGCGATCAGGATCGCGAAGTGCTGGTGAATAAAAAGCTCAAGCAGGCGCAAAGGCTGTACGAAAAGAACCAGCACGGTCGCGCCGCGTTTATGCAAAATATCGGCGATGCTTTTAAGCAACCGCTGAAGTCACTCGCCACGCAGATTGCTGATTTAAGCACGCCGGAAAGCCGACAGCTGAGCAGCCAGGCCGACTCGCTGGTTCGTCTGGTGGACGAAATCCAGCTGGCGAATATGCTGGAGAACGACATCTGGAAGGGCACCCCGACGCTCTTCTCCATCCAGGATCTGATTGATGAGGTGGTACCGGAAGTGCTGCCGGTGATCAAGCGCAAGGGACTCCAGCTGTTGATCAACAACCATTTACCGGCCAACGACGAGCGTCACGGCGATCGTGATGCCCTGCGCCGCATTCTGATGATGCTGATCCAGTATGCCGTCACTACGACGCAGATCGGCAAGATCACCCTGGAAGTCAGCACCGATGAATCCACCGACGATCGCCTGACGTTCCGCATTCTGGATACGGGCGAAGGCGTGACCGTCAGCGAAATCGATAACCTGCATTTCCCGTTCCTGAACGATACGCAGCGTGATCATTATGGTAAGGCGAATGCCCTCACCTTCTGGCTCTGCGATCAGCTGGCGCGCAAGCTGGGCGGTCATCTGAACATCAAGGCCCGCGAATCCCTCGGTACCCGCTACTCCTTACACGTCAAAATGGCGGCGAATCCACAGGAAGAGGATGAAGAGCGTCTGCTGGATGATGTGGTCGTGATGGTGGACGTGACCTCCAGCGAGATCCGTAATATCGTCGTTCGTCAGTTAGAAAACTGGGGCGCGTCCTGCATCACCCCGGACGAAAGGCTCGCGAGTCAAGAATTTGATCTATTTTTAACTGATAATCCGTCTAATCTTACTGCCTCAGGCTTGCTTTTAAGCGATGATGAGCCAGGCGTGCGGAAAATTGGCCCTGGGCAGCTGCGCGTCAACTTTAATATGAGCAATGCAATGCAGGAAGCTGTATTACAACTGATTGAAGAGAATCTGGCGCAGGAAGAGATCCTGGAGTCACCGTTAGGCGGCGATGAAAATGCAGAACTCCATGCCAGCGGATATTATTCGCTCTTCGTTGATACAGTACCAGATGATGTTAAGCGGTTGTATACTGAGTCCGCTGCGCAGGATTTTGCAGCGCTGGCACAGACAGCACACCGGCTTAAAGGGGTGTTTGCCATGCTTAATCTGGTTCCCGGCAAGCAGTTATGTGAAACGCTGGAACATCTAATTCGTGAGAAAGATGCCTCTGGCATTGAAAAATACATCAGCGACATTGACGCTTACGTCAAGAGCTTGCTGTAGCAAGGTAGCCTTATACATGAACAATATGAACGTAATTATTGCCGATGACCATCCGATTGTACTGTTCGGTATTCGCAAATCACTTGAACAGATCGAGTGGGTGAATGTAGTCGGTGAATTTGAAGATTCCACAGCTCTCATTAACAACCTGCCTAAACTTGATGCGCACGTGCTCATTACCGATCTCTCCATGCCTGGAGATAAATACGGTGACGGCATTACGCTCATCAAATACATTAAACGCCACTTCCCGGACATTTCGATCATTGTTCTGACCATGAACAATAACCCGGCGATCCTGAGCGCCGTTCTGGATCTCGATATTGAAGGGATTGTACTGAAACAAGGCGCACCTACCGATCTGCCAAAAGCGCTGGCGGCGCTACAGAAAGGGAAGAAATTCACCCCTGAAAGCGTCTCACGCCTGCTCGAAAAAATCAGCGCGGGTGGTTATGGCGACAAGCGTCTTTCGCCAAAAGAGAGTGAAGTTCTGCGTCTGTTCGCTGAAGGTTTCCTGGTCACTGAAATTGCCAAGAAGCTGAACCGCAGTATTAAAACCATCAGTAGCCAGAAAAAATCCGCGATGATGAAGCTGGGTGTGGATAACGATATCGCCCTGCTGAACTATCTCTCTTCCGTGACGCTGAGCGCAACGGACAAAGATTGATCTTCGCTGTTTACGCCGGGTAGCGCTCGCGCTTACCTGGCCTACAGCCGCCGGAGAAATAAAAAAGGCCCTTTCGGGCCTTTTTTATTGTCTCGCTTTTCGTACCCGATCCGCATACACGGATAGGGTCTGCTTCAGTACATCCAGCGTGACCGGCTTCGACAGACAGCTGTCCATCCCGGACTCCAGACAGCGCTGTTTCTCCTCCGCCAGGGCGTTGGCTGTCACCCCGACCACCGGCAGCGTCAGCCCCAGCTGTCGGATACGCTGCGTCAGACGGTAGCCGTCCATGTTAGGCATGTTCACATCGCTGAGCACAATATCAATATGGTTCTTACTTAAGACATTCAGGGCATCCACGCCATCATTGGCCGTTTTACACTGATAGCCCAGAGAGCCAAGCTGGTCTGCGAGCAGACGACGGTTAATCGGATGATCGTCGACTACCAGAATCATCATGTCGTCGTTCACTGACGCCAGCTCATCAGGAGAGGCCAGCGCGGTCGCGCCATCGCTGTCCTCAAGCTGTACGCTGTAAATGCGCGCCAGCAGGCCCAACAGCTCGTGCGGTGTCGCCACGCTGTGCACCCACAGTCCAGGCGAACGCTCAATCGGAATACCGATATGGCGGCGGCAGAACATCACCACCCCGCGTCCCGCCCACGCCTGGTCTGGCTCAACGTCGGTGATCAGCATGTCATCCGCGTCCGGCGTCTGGCCTTCATAGCGTGAGACCCGCACGCCGCTGCTGGTCAGCATCGAGGTCAGGAAATCGTGTAAGGAGGCGTTGTGCACCGCCAGCCAGCAGTGCTTATCGCTCAGCCCGTCGACCGTGGCTTTCGCCGGATAGTGTGCCGAATAGAGCGGAATACGGATGGTGAACTGGCTGCCCATACCCGGCTCGGTATCGACGGAGATATCCCCGTCCATCATGCTGATCAGCTTCTCACAGATCGCCAGGCCCAGCCCGGTCCCCTGGAAGTTGCGCTGTACGCCCGTTCCCACCTGGAAGAACGGATCGAACAGGCGAACAACCTCTTTCGCCGGGATGCCGACCCCCGTGTCGCGCACGCGAATGGTCAGGTACTCCCCTGCCCGACAGACATGCAGCACAATACAGCCGATATCGGTGAACTTGATGGCGTTGCTCAGCAGGTTCGAAATGACCTGTTGCAGACGCATCGGATCGCCATGCAGCGTCAGCGGCACATCCGGCTCGATAAAGCAGTAAAGCCCCAGCTGCTTGCGCACCACCAGCGGCAGATAGTTGGCGCTGATATGGTTCATCACCTCGCGCGGCGAGAACTCACGCGGTTCTATTTTCAGCTGCTCAGACTCAATTTTAGAGAAGTCGAGAATATCGCTGATGATTTTCAGCAGCAGGCTGGAGGAGTTGTTCATGGCCGTCACCAGACGGTCGACCCCTTTCGGCAGCTCCTTGGTCTGGAGCAGATCGAGGTTACCGATAATGCCGTACAGCGGCGTACGCAGCTCATGGCTGACGGTCGCGAGGAACATCGACTTGGACTGACTGGCCTGCTCCGCCGCCTGCGCCATATCCTGCAATGACTCTTCCATCTTCACGCGCGCAGAAACATCCACCAGCACGCAAATCGCCACGTTTTCATTACGGTAGCGCGAATGGACGAAGCTGATTTGCAGATTGGTGTGGGTACTGGTCAGCACGTCCACAAAGTTAACCTGCTGACCGCAGATGATCTGCGTTAACCGCTGGCGGTCTTCATGCGTGAGCATGTTCAGGTAGTTATGGGCAAGCTCGTTACTGAGGATATTCGTCCCGTCCTGAGTACGCAGGATACAGATCCCCACTGGCGCCGAGGCGACAATCTTACGGTTAAACTGCTCGTGCTCTTCCAGACGCTGCGCATCCGCTTCCGCCGGAATAAAGATCCGCCGCTCATACATTCTCGCCAGCATAAACAGCGCCACGCCTACCGCGATGTTCAGCAAAATGGCGTTAAGGATCAGGATGCGAATGCGCTCCAGCACCTTGTCCACCGGCAGCGAGTAGACGATGCTCAGCGACGACGGCGGCAAACTTTTCTTCAGCACCAGCTCGCGGAAACCGGAGGTATAGCCAAACCATGACCGCTCCTGCATCCAGCTGGGCTCAACCTTCAGGCGGTTTTCAGGCCCGGCAAGGGAGATGAGCGGGTGGCCGTTTTCATCCAGAATGGTCACCCCCATCGGCAGGCTGCCCGGCGTGAAGAAGTTTTCCATGCGGATGGTTTGTTCAATACCCAGCAGCGCTTGCAGGCGGTTGCCGAGATAAACCGGAGTCAGGGCATAGAAATAGCCGACGCCCATGCGCGGCCCCTGGCTTATCCAGAAGATGTTGTTTCCACGCTCTTCCTGAGGCGCATTACGGTATTTCACGATGCGCTCATGCAGGCTTTTCAGCGCGTCTTCGCGTTCGACGGGCATATCCCGCAGGCCGAAATCCGCCATGCAGAGGTTTTCGTTGCCAATCAGGTAGACGCGGTTCAGATCGTAGGCGGCGGAGAAGTTATCGCGCCAGTAGCGCATAAACCATGAAAGCGACTCCAGTGAGCCACGCCAGGCTTTGCCCATGGCTGAACAATCGGAGTCCGGGAAGAGCGGTTCGAAATCAGGTACTTCGGTTTTTTCATCTCGTCCACGAAGGGCCAGAATGCCGTTCTCCGCCGTCAGTCGATTTTCGGCAATATACTTAAGCTCTTTCATCACGTCAGACGTGCGCTGGATATAGCGCTGGGCCTGATCCGAGCTTAAGTTAAACTCCTGACGGATCTCCGCTTCTTTCTGGTGCAGCGCCTTAACGATGTAGAACACCGAGAGCAGCGCCACCAGCAACCAGAGCAGCAGCGCAAGCGCCCGAAACAGATAGCGAGAGACTTTTAGCGTGGTACGAAAGGAAACGAGGTATTTCAAAGGGGCGAGGCTCCGCCATCGGGGAAAAAAGAATGTGGTTAAGGTAGCGGTAAACGCGGCTTGTCGCAACGTTCACTTGTCTGCTTACGCAAAACAAAAGGGCCGGAAACCGGCCCTTTATGCGTCAGGAGACGTTACTCGTCAGCGTCATCCGCTGCGTCATCATCGGTGTCCGCTTCCGGGACGATTTCGTCATCCCCTTCCGCGACGCTGCCGTCGATAGAGTCGAGCTCTTCGTCATCCACCGGCTCAGCAACGCGTTGCAGACCGACGACGTTTTCATCTTCCGCCGTACGGATGAGGATAACGCCTTGGGTGTTACGTCCCACCACGCTAATCTCAGACACGCGCGTACGCACCAGCGTACCGGCATCGGTGATCATCATGATCTGGTCCGCGTCGTCCACCTGCACCGCCCCCACAACGGAACCGTTGCGCTCGGTGACCTTGATGGAGATAACGCCCTGCGTGCCGCGTGATTTGGTCGGGTATTCGCTTTCCGCCGTACGCTTACCGTAACCGTTCTGGGTGACGGTCAGGATTGCGCCTTCGCCACGAGGAACGATCAGGGAAACAACGGTGTCTTCACCCGCCAGCTTGATACCACGCACGCCGGTCGCCGTACGGCCCATGGCGCGAACGGCGTTCTCTTTAAAGCGCACCACTTTACCGGCCGCAGAGAAGAGCATCACTTCATCAGAACCGGACGTCAGATCCACGCCGATCAGTTCGTCGCCTTCGTTCAGGTTCACCGCGATAATCCCGGCGGAACGTGGACGGCTGAACTCGGTCAGTGCGGTTTTCTTCACGGTACCGCTCGCGGTCGCCATAAAGACGTTCACGCCCTCTTCGTACTCGCGTACCGGCAGGATGGCGGTGATACGTTCGTTCGCTTCCAGCGGCAGCAGGTTGACGATTGGACGTCCACGCGCGCCACGGCTCGCTTCCGGCAGCTGATAGACCTTCATCCAGTACAGACGGCCCCGGCTGGAGAAGCAGAGGATCGTGTCGTGGGTGTTAGCCACCAGCAGACGGTCAATGAAGTCTTCTTCTTTAATACGTGCCGCAGACTTGCCTTTACCGCCACGACGCTGTGCTTCGTAGTCGGTCAACGGCTGATACTTCACGTAGCCCTGGTGAGACAGGGTCACTACCACGTCTTCGCGGTTGATCAGATCTTCAATGTTGATATCAGAGCTGTTGGCCGTGATTTCGGTACGACGTTCGTCGCCGAACTGATCGCGAACCAGCTCCAGCTCTTCGCGGATCACTTCCATCAGGCGCTCTGCGCTGCCCAGGATATGCAGCAGCTCGGCAATCTGTTCCAGCAGCTCTTTGTACTCGTCGAGCAGTTTTTCATGCTCAAGGCCGGTCAGTTTCTGCAAACGCAGATCCAGAATCGCCTGGGCCTGCTGTTCAGTCAGGTAGTACTGACCGTCACGCACGCCGAATTCCGGTTCCAGCCACTCAGGACGCGCGGCGTCGTCGCCGGCACGTTCCAGCATCGCCGCCACGTTGCCCAGATCCCATGGACGCGCAACCAGCGAGGCTTTCGCTTCTGCCGGGGTTGGCGCACGGCGGATCAGCTCGATGATCGGGTCGATGTTCGCCAGCGCAACGGCCAGTGCTTCAAGGATATGAGCACGATCGCGCGCTTTGCGCAGTTCAAAGATGGTACGGCGAGTCACCACTTCACGGCGGTGACGCACGAACGCGCTCAGGATCTCTTTCAGGTTCATGATCTTCGGCTGACCGTGGTGCAGCGCAACCATGTTGATACCGAAGGAGACCTGAAGCTGAGTCTGGGAGTAAAGGTTGTTCAGCACAACTTCACCCACCGCGTCGCGCTTGATTTCAATCACGATGCGCATACCGTCTTTGTCAGACTCGTCACGCAGCGCGCTGATGCCTTCAACGCGTTTTTCTTTTACCAGCTCGGCGATTTTTTCAATCAGACGCGCTTTGTTCACCTGATACGGGATCTCGTGAACAATGATGGTTTCACGGCCGGTTTTGGCGTCCGCTTCCACTTCGGCGCGGGCACGGATGTAAATCTTGCCACGACCGGTGCGGTACGCTTCTTCAATACCGCGACGACCGTTGATGATCGCCGCCGTCGGGAAGTCCGGGCCCGGGATGTGTTCCATCAGCCCTTCAATGCTGATGTCTTCATCGTCGATGTAGGCCAGGCAGCCGTTGATCACTTCCGTGATGTTATGCGGCGGAATGTTGGTTGCCATACCGACGGCGATACCGGACGAACCGTTCACCAGCAGGTTTGGGATCTTCGTTGGCATAACGTCAGGAATTTTTTCCGTGCCGTCGTAGTTATCAACGAAATCAACCGTCTCTTTTTCCAGGTCGGCCATCAGCTCATGGGCAATCTTCGCCAGACGGATTTCCGTATAACGCATTGCCGCGGCGGAGTCGCCGTCGATAGAACCAAAGTTACCCTGACCATCTACCAGCATGTAACGCAGCGAGAACGGCTGCGCCATACGGACAATGGTGTCGTACACCGCGGAATCACCATGGGGATGGTATTTACCGATTACGTCACCAACGACACGGGCAGATTTTTTGTAGGCTTTATTCCAGTCATTGCCCAATACGTTCATGGCGTATAGTACGCGACGGTGTACCGGCTTCAGGCCATCGCGGACGTCCGGCAGCGCACGGCCAACAATGACCGACATCGCATAGTCCAGATAGGAGCTTTTCAGCTCTTCCTCGATGTTAACCGGTGTAATTTCTCTCGCAAGGTCGCTCATCTAACCGCTATCCCTCTACTGTATCCCGGATTCAAAGGTCGCAAATTATAACACAGCCGCGGTGATACAGGTAAACCTATACGCTTTATTCACAGGGATTGCCTGATATACTCATTTGTCTTGCTAAATAAGGAGTAAAAGCGCCCATGAATGCCGAAAAATCCCCGGTGGCTCACAACGTTGACCACGAAGAGATTGCCAAATTTGAAGCGGTGGCGTCCCGCTGGTGGGATCTCGAAGGTGAGTTCAAACCTCTGCATCGTATTAACCCGCTGCGTCTGGGCTATATCGCGGAGCGTTCCGGCGGTCTGTTCGGTAAAAAAGTGCTCGACGTCGGCTGCGGCGGCGGCATCCTGGCGGAAAGCATGGCGCGCGAAGGGGCCACCGTTACCGGCCTGGACATGGGCTTCGAACCCCTACAGGTTGCCCGTCTTCACGCGCTGGAGTCCGGCGTACAGGTAGAATACGTTCAGGAAACCGTGGAAGAGCACGCGGCAAACCATGCGCACCAGTACGACGTGGTGACCTGCATGGAGATGCTGGAGCACGTTCCCGATCCGCAGTCGGTGGTCAACGCCTGTGCAAAACTGGTGAAGCCGGGCGGCCAGGTCTTCTTCTCGACGATCAACCGCAACGGCAAAGCCTGGCTGATGGCCGTGGTGGGCGCGGAATATGTGCTGCGCATGGTGCCGAAAGGGACGCACGACGTGAAGAAGTTTATCAAGCCTGCCGAACTGCTGGGCTGGGTTGACCAGACATGGCTTAAAGAGCAGCACATCACCGGCCTGCACTACAACCCGCTAACGGATAAATTCAAACTTGCCCCAGGCGTGGATGTTAACTATATGTTGCATACAACCGCCAAAAACGACTAACGTCATCCATTATTCTTATAATGATTGCGCGACATCATGTTGCGCAATTCTGACCTCCCGTTGAAGAAATCAGCACTCGATCAAATTTTGAATTTTTTTTCTGGAATATTGACATCTCTTCCAGGCCTTATGGCACGAGGACTTAGCCTTTTTTACCCTTTCACAACCTCAATTTAACGTCAAAATCAACCCTTGTACTGAAAAGAATCCTTACTAGAATACTCACCATATAGCGTTATTCTTATCGCAAAACCCCTATATGTAGTATTTATCCACAGAGTTAGTCACAAGACGGATCTGTGGATAAGCGGGGGATATTTTTTATTTCACGGACAGGTAAAAACCCACATGAATCAGAGTCTGCTGGTGACAAAGCGCGACGGTACCACCGAGCGTATCAATCTGGACAAAATCCATCGAGTTCTCGACTGGGCAGCAGAAGGACTGAACAACGTATCTATCTCCCAGGTTGAACTGCGTTCTCACATTCAGTTCTACGACGGCATCAAAACGTCTGATATCCACGAAACCATTATCAAAGCAGCGGCGGATCTGATCTCCCGCGACGCACCGGATTATCAGTACCTCGCTGCGCGTCTGGCGATTTTCCACCTGCGTAAGAAAGCCTACGGCCAGTTCGAGCCGCCGAAGCTTTACGATCACGTGGTGAAAATGGTTGAGCTGGGCAAATACGACACGCATCTGCTGGAAGACTATACGGAAGAAGAGTTCGAGCAGATGAACGGGTTTATCGATCACTGGCGCGACATGAACTTCTCCTACGCGGCGGTGAAGCAGCTCGAAGGCAAATATCTGGTTCAGAACCGTGTGACCGGTGAGATCTACGAAAGCGCCCAGTTCCTTTATATTCTGGTGGCCGCCTGCCTGTTCTCGAATTACCCGCGTGAAACCCGTCTGGACTACGTGAAGCGTTTCTACGATGCGGTATCAACGTTCAAAATTTCTCTGCCTACGCCAATCATGTCTGGCGTGCGCACCCCTACCCGTCAGTTCAGCTCCTGCGTTCTGATCGAGTGTGGTGACAGCCTGGATTCCATCAACGCCACCTCCAGCGCCATCGTAAAATACGTTTCCCAGCGTGCCGGTATCGGCATTAACGCTGGCCGTATCCGCGCGCTGGGCAGCCCGATCCGCGGCGGCGAAGCGTTCCACACCGGCTGTATTCCGTTCTACAAGCACTTCCAGACGGCAGTAAAATCCTGCTCTCAGGGCGGCGTGCGCGGGGGTGCAGCAACCCTGTTCTACCCAATGTGGCACCTGGAAGTGGAAAGCCTGCTGGTTCTGAAGAACAACCGTGGCGTGGAAGGCAACCGCGTGCGTCACATGGACTACGGCGTGCAGATCAACAAGCTGATGTACACCCGTCTGCTGAAAGGTGAAGACATCACCCTGTTCAGCCCGTCCGACGTCCCGGGCCTGTACGACGCGTTCTTCGCCGATCAGGACGAGTTCGAGCGTCTATACACCAAATATGAAAAAGACGACAGCATTCGCAAGCAGCGCGTGAAGGCGGTAGACCTGTTCTCCCTGATGATGCAGGAACGTGCCTCTACCGGTCGTATCTACATTCAGAACGTTGACCACTGCAACACCCACAGCCCGTTTGACCCGGTCGTTGCGCCAGTACGCCAGTCTAACCTGTGCCTGGAGATCGCCCTGCCGACCAAACCGCTGGACGATGTGAACGACGAAAACGGCGAAATCGCCCTGTGTACGCTCTCCGCGTTCAACCTGGGTGCGATTAAGAGCCTGGACGAGCTGGAAGAGCTGGCCGTGCTGGCAGTTCGCGCGCTCGACGCCCTGCTGGACTACCAGGATTACCCAATCCCGGCGGCAAAATGCGGCGCAATGGGCCGTCGTACCCTGGGTATCGGCGTGATCAACTTCGCCTACTGGCTGGCGAAAAACGGCAAGCGTTACTCCGACGGCAGCGCCAACAACCTGACCCACCAGACGTTCGAAGCGATTCAGTACTACCTGATGAAAGCCTCCAACGAGCTGGCGAAAGAGCAAGGCGCGTGCCCGTGGTTCAACGAAACCACCTACGCGAAAGGCATTCTGCCGATCGACACCTACAAAAAAGACCTGGATGCGATCGTCAGCGAGCCGCTGCACCTCGACTGGGAAGGCCTGCGCGAGTCCATTAAAACGCACGGCCTGCGTAACTCCACGCTCTCTGCCCTGATGCCGTCCGAGACCTCTTCGCAGATCTCCAACGCCACCAACGGTATTGAGCCACCGCGCGGCCACGTCAGCATCAAAGCGTCGAAAGACGGCGTGCTGCGTCAGGTAGTGCCGGACTACGAAACGCTGGGCAATAACTACGAGCTGCTGTGGGAAATGCCAAACAACGACGGCTACCTGCAACTGGTGGGTATCATGCAGAAGTTTATCGACCAGTCGATCTCTGCCAATACTAACTACGACCCGACGCGCTTCCCGTCAGGCAAGGTTCCGATGCAGCAACTGCTGAAAGACCTGCTCACCGCCTACAAATTTGGCGTGAAGACCCTGTACTATCACAACACCCGTGACGGTGCGGAAGACGCACAGGACGACCTGGCCCCGTCAATTCAGGACGACGGCTGCGAAAGCGGCGCATGTAAGATCTAATGTAAATGCCGGGTGGCGCTCCGCTTACCCGGCCTACGATTTTGTTTGCCCGATTGACAAAATCTCTCACAGGACACACTCATGGCATATACCACCTTTTCACAGACGAAAAACGACCAGCTCAAAGAGCCGATGTTCTTCGGCCAGCCGGTCAACGTGGCACGCTACGATCAGCAAAAATATGACATCTTCGAAAAGCTGATTGAAAAGCAACTCTCCTTCTTCTGGCGTCCGGAAGAAGTTGACGTTTCCCGCGACCGTATCGATTTCCAGGCGCTGCCGGAACACGAAAAGCACATCTTCCTCAGCAACCTGAAGTACCAGACGCTGCTGGACTCCATTCAGGGTCGTAGTCCGAACGTGGCGCTGCTGCCGCTGATCTCGATTCCTGAGCTGGAAACCTGGGTAGAAACCTGGGCGTTTTCTGAAACGATCCACTCCCGCTCTTATACCCACATCATCCGCAACATCGTGAACGATCCGGCGGTGGTGTTTGACGATATCGTTACCAACGAGCAGATCCAGAAGCGCGCCGAAGGCATTGCGCACTACTACGATGAGCTGATCGAGATGACCAGCTACTGGCATCTGCTGGGCGAAGGCACGCACACCGTGAACGGCAAAACCGTCACCGTGAACCTGCGGGCGCTGAAAAAACAGCTCTATCTGTGCCTGATGAGCGTCAACGCGCTGGAAGCAATCCGCTTCTACGTGAGCTTCGCCTGCTCCTTCGCCTTTGCCGAGCGCAAGCTGATGGAAGGCAACGCCAAAATTATCCGTCTGATCGCCCGCGATGAAGCCCTGCACCTGACCGGCACCCAGCATATGCTGAACCTGCTGCGCAGCGGAACGGACGATCCGGAGATGGCGGAAATTGCGGAAGAGTGCAAACAGGAGTGCTACGACCTATTCGTGCAGGCCGCCCAGCAGGAGAAAGAGTGGGCAGACTACCTGTTCCGCGACGGCTCCATGATTGGCCTGAACAAAGATATTCTCTGCCAGTACGTTGAGTACATCACCAACATCCGCATGCAGGCGGTTGGCCTCGATCTGCCGTTCCAGACGCGCTCTAACCCGATCCCGTGGATCAACACCTGGCTGGTGTCCGATAACGTGCAGGTGGCGCCGCAGGAAGTGGAAGTGAGTTCGTATCTGGTCGGTCAGATTGACTCTGAAGTCAACACCGACGATCTGAGCGATTTCCAGCTCTGATGACCCGCGTAACGCTACGCCTTTCGGGTACAGAGGTGCTGTGCCAGGAAGAGCACCCTTCCCTGCTGGTGGCGCTGGAAGCGCATCAGGTAGAGGTAGAGTACCAGTGTCGTGAAGGCTATTGCGGCTCCTGCCGCTGCCGTCTGGTCGCAGGCCAGGTGGACTGGCTGACCGAACCGCTGGCCTTTATCAGTGAAGGGGAAATTTTGCCCTGCTGCTGCCGGGCAAAAGGCGATATAGAGATCGAGATGTAACAGTGTCGGGTGGCGCTACGCTTACCCGACCTACAAAACCGCAGTTCGTAGGCCGGGTAAGGCGAAGCCGCCACCCGGCAATTTCAGCGTTTATCCTTCAAAAAACTCACCGCTTTATCCGGGAAATCCGTAAACACCCCGTCCACTCCCGCCTGGTTATACAGTACGTCGTAAAGCTGATTCACGTCCGTCGCATAGTCCGGCAGCTGGTCTGCACGCACGGTATACGGATGCACCTGCATGTTGCTCGCGTGCGCCTCTTTCACCATCGCCGTCAGCTTCACGTGACCCGGCGTTGAGCCTTCCGCCACCAGCATGTGGTAATCCGGCCCAATGCCGTCGGCGTACTGCGCAATCTGCTTCATCGCGCCCGGCTTAAACATCCAGTCGTAGCTGTAGTTCACCCACTTCCCGTCCGGCTGTTTTTCCTGGGTTTCGTTCCAGTCGGTATAGGCAATCAGCTGCACCAGATTGAGATCCATCCCCATCTTCGGCTCCAGCTCGGTTTTGATGCGCTTCAGCTCCGCCGCATCGAAACATTGCAGGAAAACCTTACTCTGCTTGCTGGTGTAGCCGTACTTTTTCAGCACCTCCAGCGTCGTAGCGGCAATGTCTTTTCCTTCCTGATGGTGGAACCACGGCGCTTTGATTTCCGGATAGATACCGATGTTTTTCCCGGTCGAGTGGTTCAGCCCCTGAACAAACTCGATCTCCTCTTCGAAGGTGTGAATACGGAAGTCAGATTTGCCCATCGGGAAACGTCCCGGATAGACCTGCACCTTCTTGCCGTTTTCAATCTCGAAGCCCTCGGTAAACGTCAGCGAGCGGATCTCCGCCAGCGTGAAGTCGATGGCGTAATAGCGACCGTCTTTACGGGCGCGATCCGGGAAGCGTTCCGCCACGTCCGTGACGCGGTCAAGATAGTGGTCATGCAGAACGACCAGCCGGTCGTCCTTCGTCATCACCAAATCCTGCTCCAGATAATCCGCGCCCTGCGCATAGGCCATCGCCTTCGCTGGCAGCGTATGCTCCGGCAGATAGCCGCTGGCGCCGCGATGGGCAATCACGATTTTATCCGCCGCCAGCGCGGAGCCGGTCATCAAACCGGCCAGCAGCAGGCCGGCTGCAAGTTGAGTGAATTTCATGACAAGGCTCCTTATTGACGACGCGCCAGCACTTCAGCGTGGTGACGTTTTTCACCGATCATCACGACGATCAACAGCAGAACCGCCAGCACGCTGCCGCCAATCATCACCATAAAGCCACCGTCCCAGCCGAAGAAGTCGACGGTGTAACCGACGATGGCACTTGCCGCCACTGAACCGCCGAGGTAGCCAAACAGACCGGTAAAGCCCGCCGCCGTGCCTGCCGCTTTCTTCGGCGCCAGCTCCAGCGCATGCAGGCCAATCAGCATCACCGGACCGTAAATCAGGAAGCCGATAACGATCATACAGGCCATGTCTACTGATGGATTACCCGGCGGGTTCAGCCAGTAAACAACCGTCGCGATGGTCACCAGGGTCATAAAGAACACGCCCGTCGCGCCACGGTTACCTTTGAACACTTTATCCGACATCCAGCCGCAGATCAGCGTGCCGGGAATGCCCGCGTATTCATACAGGAAGTAGGCCCAGGAGGACTTATCCAGCGCGAAGTGCTTCACCTCTTTCAGGTAGGTTGGCGACCAGTCGAGGATGCCGTAGCGCAGCAGGTAAACGAAGACGTTCGCCACCGCGATGTACCACAGCAGCTTGTTTGGCAGCACGTACTTCATGAAGATCTGCTTTGCCGTCAGCTCTTCTTCGTGCTTCTCGCTGTAATCATCCGGGTAGTCGTTTTTGTACTCTTCGATTGGCGGCAGGCCGCAGGACTGCGGCGTGTCGCGCATCAGCGCAAAGGCGATAATCGCCACCAGGATCGCCCCAAAAGCAGGCATGTAGAGCGCCGCGTGCCAGTCGTTGAACCAGGCCATCCCCAGCAGGAACAGCAGCGGCGGAAGCCCGCCCCCAACGTTATGCGCGCAGTTCCACACCGACACAATGCCACCACGCTCCTTCTGTGACCACCAGTGAACCATGGTGCGTCCGCACGGCGGCCACCCCATCCCCTGGAACCAGCCGCAGAGGAACAGCAGCACGAACATGATGGCAATGCTGGAGGTCGCCCATGGCACGAAGCCCATGAACAGCATGACCGCTGCCGCGAGGATCAGCCCGGCAGGCAGGAACACGCGCGGATTCGAACGATCCGACACTGACCCCATAATGAATTTCGAAAAACCGTACGCGATGGAGATCCCCGACAGCGCGAACCCCAGGTCGCCGCGAGAGAAGCCCTGCTCCACCAGATACGGCATGGCGAGCGCAAAGTTTTTACGTACCAGATAGTACGCCGCATACCCGAAGAAGATCCCGAGGAAGATTTGCCAACGCAGACGGCGGTAGAGAGGATCGATCTCTGCCTCTGGCAGTCGCGCCCGGTGTGGCGCAGGTTTAAAGATACTGAGCATAACAGCCTCCGTGGCCTTTCAAATAATGACCGGGCATCTCGCGCCCGGCTACAGAGGCGGCGATGTTAAGAAATCACGGTGAATGTTACTGTGAATCAACGCACAGATTGTTACAGAAATATGACAGGATGCGCAAAAAAGCGCATGAAATCACGTTTCACTTTCGAATTTCGCGCGTTTATGTTCGAAATCAAACAAACCACACGATCGCTGTGGCTAAATGCTAAAAAACGAACATAGAGGAAAGGCAATGACAATCCACGATCCACGCTCTTGCGATGTGATTATCATTGGCGGTGGCGCGACGGGTGCCGGTATCGCACGCGACTGCGCCCTGCGGGGGTTGAGCGTCACGCTTCTGGAACGCCACGATATCGCCACCGGCGCGACGGGGCGTAACCACGGCCTGCTGCACAGCGGCGCTCGCTATGCGGTCACTGATGCTGAATCCGCGCGCGAATGTATCGCTGAAAACCAGATCCTCAGGCGCATCGCCCGCCACTGCGTTGAACCCACCAACGGCCTTTTTATCACCCTTCCCGAAGACGACCTCGATTTTCAGCAAACCTTTATCACCGCCTGCACCGCGGCAGGCATTCAGGCTGAAGCGATCGATCCGGCGCAGGCGCGCCGTATTGAACCCTCGGTGAACCCGGCGTTACTTGGCGCGGTGAAGGTGCCTGACGGAACCGTTGATCCCTTCCGCCTGACCGCCGCCAATATGCTCGACGCGCGGGAACACGGGGCGCATATCCTGACCGGGCACCACGTTACCGGACTTATTCGTGAAGGCAATACCGTGCGCGGCGTGCGCGTGTTTGATGCGCAGTACAACGAACACCGCGAGCTGTATGCCGCCGTGGTGGTTAACGCAGCGGGGATATGGGGCCAGCGCATCGCGGAATACGCCGATTTATCCATCCGCATGTTCCCGGCCAAAGGTTCGCTGCTGATCCTCGATCACCGCATCAATAACCACGTCATCAACCGCTGCCGCAAGCCGTCCGATGCCGACATTCTGGTGCCGGGTGACACCATTTCGCTCATCGGTACGACGTCAACGCACGTTGACTACAGCGACATTGACGTCAACCGGGTTACCGCCGAAGAGGTGGATATTCTGTTGCGCGAAGGGGAAAAGCTGGCCCCGGTGATGGCGCAGACCCGTATTCTGCGTGCCTACGCGGGCGTGCGTCCCCTCGTCGCCAGCGATAACGATCCGAGCGGGCGTAACGTCAGCCGCGGCATCGTGCTGCTCGATCACGCCGAACGTGACGGCATGGACGGGTTTATCACCATTACCGGCGGCAAGCTGATGACCTACCGGCTGATGGCGCAGTGGGCCACGGATGCCGTCTGCCGTAAGCTCGGCAATACCACGCCGTGCGTGACGGCGGAGCGGGCCCTGCCCGGCTCGCAGCACTCGACAGAAAAAACGCTGCATAAAATCATCTCGCTCCCCGCACCGCTTCGCGGCTCGGCGATTTACCGCCACGGCGACCGCATTCCGACCTGGCTTGGCGAAGGGCGACTCAGCCGAAGCCTGGTGTGCGAATGCGAAGCCGTGACCGCAGGCGAGGTGCAATATGCCGTGGAAAACCTGACGGTGAACAGCCTGCTTGATTTACGCCGCCGCACGCGCGTCGGGATGGGCACCTGTCAGGGGGAGCTGTGCGCCTGCCGTGCCGCCGGGCTGCTGCAACGTTTTCACGCCACCACGTCAACCCAGTCGCTTGCCCAGCTCAGCGATTTTTTAAACGAGCGCTGGAAAGGCATTCAGCCCGTCGCCTGGGGCGATGCCCTGCGCGAAAGCGAGTTTACCCGCTGGGTCTATCAGGGGCTTTGCGGTCTGGAGAAGGAGCACCCCCATGAAATTTGATACCGTGATCGTCGGCGGCGGGCTGGCGGGCCTGCTGTGCGGCCTTAAGCTGACGCAGCGCGGTCTGCGCTGCGCCATTGTGACTCGTGGTCAGAGCGCCCTGCACTTCTCCTCCGGATCGCTGGATTTACTGGGCGCGCTGTCGTTCGAAGATCTGCCGCCTGAACATCCCTACCGGCTGACGGGCGCAGAGAATATGGCCCGCTTTGCCTGTGAAACCGAATATCTGCTCACCACCTGCGGCGCACGTATGCAGGGTGACGCGGAGCTTAACCATCAGCGCGTCACGCCGCTCGGCACCCTGCGCGCCGCCTGGCTTAGCCCGGAAGAGGTGCCTGTCGCCCCCATCACTGCGGAACGCGTGCTGGTGGTGGGGATCAGCGGATTCCTCGACTTTCAGCCGCATCTGGCCGCCGCGTCTCTCAGGCAGCAGGGTGTTCAGACAGATACCGCCGAGATTGACCTCCCTGAACTCGACGTGCTGCGCGAAAACCCCAGCGAGTTTCGGGCGGTGAACATTGCCCGCCTGCTGGATAATGAACGTTACTGGCCGCAGCTGTACGCGGCGCTTCGACCGCTCGGCGAGACCTGCGACGCCCTGTTTATGCCCGCCTGCTTTGGCTTAACGGATAACCGGCTCTGGCGCTGGCTCTCGGCGCGTCTGCCCTGTACGCTCGGTTTACTGCCGACGCTCCCCCCTTCCGTGCCCGGCATCCGTCTGCATACCCAGCTTCAGCGTCAGTTTGTCGCCCAGGGTGGCGTCTGGATGGCGGGCGACGAGGTGAAAAAAATCACCCTGGCAGAAGGCGCGGCAAGCGAAATCTGGACCCGCAACCACGGCGACATCCCGCTTCGCGCACGCTATACGGTGCTGGCAAGCGGCAGCTTCTTCAGTAACGGTCTGCTGAGCAGTCGGGAGGGCGTGCGTGAGGCGATCCTCGGGCTGGACGTCCGGCAAAGCGCCTCCCGCGCAGACTGGTATCAGAGCGATTTTTTCACTCCGCAGCCCTGGCAGCAGTTCGGGGTGATTGTCGACGCCCAGCTGCGCCCGCGGCTGGACGGGCAACCGGTTGAAAACCTGTACGCCATCGGCTCGGTTCTGGGCGGGTACGATCCCGTGGCGCAGGGCTGCGGCGGCGGCGTCTGCGCCGTCACCGCGCTGCACGTTGCGGAGCAGATTATTCAGCGCAGGGAGGCAGCACAATGAACGACACCCGGTTTGAAAACTGCATCAAATGCACGGTTTGTACCACGGTTTGCCCGGTCAGCGGCGTCGATCCGCGCTATCCCGGCCCGAAGCAGGCCGGTCCCGACGGAGAACGTCTGCGCCTGAAGGACGGAGCGCTTTACGACGAGGCGCTGAAATACTGTATCAACTGCAAGCGCTGCGAAGTTGCCTGCCCGTCGGACGTGAAAATTGGCGATATCATCCAGCGCGCCCGCGCGCGCTACAGCACGCAGAAACCGACGCTGCGTGACGCGATACTGAGCCATACCGATTTGATGGGCAGCATCTCGACGCCTTTCGCGCCGGTCGTCAATGCCGCCACCGCCCTGAAGCCGGTGCGCAGGCTGCTGGATGCAACGCTCAAAATCGACCATCACCGCAGCCTGCCGAAATATTCTCACGGCACCTTCCGCGGCTGGTATAAATCCGTGGCGGCAGAACAGGCGCGGTTCGCCGAGCAGGTCGCCTTCTTCCACGGCTGCTACGTGAACTACAACCATCCGCAGCTGGGGAAAGACCTGCTGAAAGTGCTGAACGCCATGGGAACGGGCGTTCAGCTGCTGAGCAAAGAGAAGTGCTGCGGCGTTCCGCTGATTGCCAACGGTTTTACCGACAAAGCGCGGAGGCAGGCGAAAAGCAACGTCACCGCTTTACGTGAAGCGATCGTCGACAAAGGCATACCGGTACTGGCAACTTCGTCAACCTGCACCTTCACGTTGCGCGATGAATATCCGCATCTGCTGGATGTGGATAACACCGGCCTGCGCGAGCACATCGAGCTGGCGACCCGTTTTCTCTGGCGCAAACTGGACGGCGGGCAGACGTTGCCGCTGGGCAAATTGCCGCTGAAAGTGGTGTATCACACGCCATGTCATATGGAAAAGATGGGCTGGTCGCTCTATACGCTTGAGCTGCTGCGGCTGATCCCGGGGCTGGAGCTGACGGTGCTGGATTCACGCTGCTGCGGCATCGCAGGCACCTACGGCTTTAAGCGCGAAAACTACCCAACGTCACAGGCAATTGGCGCGCCGCTGTTCCGGCAAATTGAAGAGAGCGGCGCGGATATCGTCGTGACCGACTGTGAAACCTGTAAATGGCAGATTGAGATGTCCACCAGCAAACGCTGCGAACATCCTATTACCCTGCTGGCAAACGCGCTGGCGTAACCGTTGCCGGGGCCACCGCCCCGGCAGATTCTCACTCCACGAACAGCGACTCGACGACGTTGATCCAGCCGTGCTCGCTGGCGACCTCTTTGCCGTTCAGCCAGCGGCGCAGCATGTTCAGGGCCATCATCGCGCACACCTCCTGACGCACGGCCAGACTGTGGCGGGTAATACTCATCTTCACCCGCAGGGCGTGCGTTCCTTCCGGAGTTGCCAGGGCGAAGTTGAGATGCTCTTCATCCAGCCCGCCAACGAACAGCGCCAGCCCCGCGAAATGCTTCACTCTGCGCTCGGACGCCCAGCGCGCGGTCTGCGCGAGTGTCTCCTGCTGGAACGGCACCACTTCGCTGGCCAGCAGCGGCGCACCCGCCCGGGTCAGCTGGAGCGCCAGCAGCCCGCCGGTAAACTGCTCGCTTAGCGTCACGCTCAGCTGACGAGACTGCAAATGGCGGGCGATCTGCGCCGGCAGCCCTTCCGTGCCTTCGAAAATCAGGCTTTCCCCGGCGACGCGCTGCACTTCGGGCCACAGCGCCAGCATGGCGGCTTTCTCAGACGCCGGTCCGGTCAGCTTCAGTTCAATAATCGGCATGGAGGAGCGATAGCCCATCGACACGCCGGGAGGCAATTGCAGATGATCGAGGCTCTGGGCCAGATCGCTCTCCGAGCGGCCAAACGTGGTCAGTCGCAGGCACAGCGGTGGTTCCGGCAGGGTAAAACGGTCGCGCAGGCGCGGCAGGATCTGCTGCTCGACCATCACCTTAAATTCCGACGGCACGCCCGGGGTGAAGAACATCAGGCAGCGGTTCAGCTGAACGGCAAACCCGCAGGCGGTGCCGACCGGGTTATCAATCAGCTCCGCGCTGGCGGGGATCTCGGCCTGCTTGCGGTTGCTGGGGGCCATCACGCGGCCACGATCGGAGAAGAAACGCTCCATCTGCGTCAGCCACGCGTCGTGGAGAACCAGACCTTCGCCTTTGGCGGTGGCGGCAGCCAGCGCGCTGAGATCGTCGCTGGTCGGTCCGAGCCCGCCGTTCACAATCAGCACGTCGCAGCGTTCGCTGCGCTCGCGCAGAACGTTGACCAGCGACTCAAGATTGTCACCCACGGTGTTGCGGCGCGTTAACGGTAATCCTTGCTCAAAGAAGAGATCGGCGAGCCAGGCGGCATTGGTATCAATGATTTGCCCATGCAGCACTTCGTCGCCAGTGGATAACATTTCCACGTTTATCATTGTGTTCTCCCATTTCAATGGTCAAAACACTATAGCGCAATCGAAGACCGGAGGAAGAGAGAAACTGGCGCGACAGAACGCCGCGCCGAGAGGATCAGAAACCTGCGCTAACGCCAACGTACGGGCCGTCTGCCAGGGCGTTGTCGCGGTTGCCGTCTTTACCGGCCAGGTTCAGATAGCGATAGCCCGCTTCGATGGTGATCGGACGCATGATGGTCCAGCGCGCGCCGGCGTTAGCTTCCTGATAGCTGTCGATGCCGCTGGAGAGTGAATCCGGAGAGTAGTAGTACTCACCGAACAGGCCAAAGCTGTCGCCAATTTTCCACTGCAAGCCGCCGCCCACTGCCGCCGCGTAACCTTCGTCACCGTCGTTCGGGTTGGTGTAGATCCCTTTACCGCCGACGGTCGCCAGGAACGGGCCCAGAGGAACGTTGAAGCCGAGGCCCAGGCTTGCCGCATCGCCGTCGTCGTCGTTATGCGTCCAGCCGCCGGTCATTGCCAGACCTGCGCTGTCCGTGCCAAGACCGAAGCCCAGGTGGGTATAGTCCTCGCCCGCCGAGCCGTTGAAGGAAATAGCGTTGGCCGCCGCCGATACACACATCAGGCCTAAGCCCATTAATGCCACTTTTTTCATTGTCGTGATCCCGCACAATTTATTCAGAGATGTCCAAAAACCGCGAGATTTTAACCTGACTTTCAGGGGGATCAATGGACTCTGCGTGCGTCGGGCAATTAGTTTGTAACGATTTGATAATATCGACATTTACATCATCAACAAAAAGCGCATTTTCACGCACAGCCCGCCCAGATTTTCACTGGGCATCAGCTGGAGATGGCTGCGGTGAAGACGGGCAATGTCGTTGGCCAGCGCCAGACCAATGCCGGACCCGGCGGCATCGCCCACGTTATCCAGCCGATGAAACGGCAGCATGGCCTGGGCGATCTGATCTTCGGCAATCCCCGGTCCGCTGTCCTCCACGCTCAGCTCAACGGCATCGTTATCCGTGCGCAGGTACACCGTGACGATGCCCTGCTCCGGCGTGTATTTGATCGCGTTCTCCAGCAGGTTGGCGCAGAGTTCGCCCAGCAGCACGTCATCTCCCTCAATTATCACCGGCTGCTGTACGCCGTCATAACCGAGGTCAATAGCCTTGCTGCGCGCCTGCGCCAGCCGGGAAAAGCAGCTGTTTTGCACCACCTGAACCAGATCGACAGGGGCAAACTGTCGCTCACCCTGCTCTTTTCGCTTCACCGCCGAAAGCTGTAACAGCCTTTCGGTCAGCACGATGGTGTTATCCAGCGTCACGTTCATTGCCCGTAAACTTTCCTGCCACAGCGCCGGATCGTTACGCGTCAGGGCAACGGACACCTGGGTTTTCAGCACCGCCAGCGGCGTTTTGAGCTGGTGCGAGGCATCGGCATTGAAGCGCGCCTGCCGCGAAAGTACGCCGCGCAACCTGTCGATATAGCGGTTAAATGCCACAATCAGCAGCCGCGTTTCCGACCAGGGCAACAGCTCCGGCAGCGGAGCCAGCAGCCCGGGCTCGCGGCGCACCATCAGCGAGGAGAGCTGGCGCATCGGGCGCAGCACGCGGCGAAGCAGCCAGGCGGTTAAAATCAGCGTCAGCAGCACCAGCAGCCCCTGCGACACGAGCGAGGAAAACAGCAGCTGCGTGGCGAGATAGCGCCGCGACTGCAAGGTTTCGGCGACGTAAATCTCCGCCATGCCGAACACGCTGTCTTCGTTAACTGGCTGGAGCAGCTTCGCCACGCGGATCGCCTGCCCGCGATACTCGGTATGATAAAACCAGGCCAGCGCAGGATAGTGGGTGGTGCGCGACGTGGAGGGTGGCATTTTCGGCAGATCGTCATAGCCGGAGATCGTCCGCCCATCAGGATCAACGACCTTGTAATAGAGGCGATCGTTCATGTTCAGCTCAAAGCTGTCGAGCACCACCCAGGGCACGTTTACCTGGAGCTTGCCGTTGTGCACCACCAGCCGCTCTGACACCGTGCGCGCCGAGGATAAAAGCGTGCGGTCATAGGCCTGCGTTGCCGCCTGTAGCGCGCTAACGTAGCTGTTAAAGGCCGACAGCCCCCATAACAGCAGCAGCGGCAAACCCAGAAAGAGCAAAAGTTGCAGGTAAAGCGACTGCGGCTTAACCCACTTCATCGCCGCACTCCAGCACGTAGCCCAGCCCACGGAGCGTGGTGATCCGCACGCCGCTGCCGGTCAGCTTCTTGCGCAGGCGGTGAATATAGAGATCGATGCTCTCGGGGCTAACGTCGTCGTTCAGGCTGAACACCTGGTCGAAGAGCTGCTGTCGGGAAACGGGACGGGTCCGGCGGTGCATCAGCACCTTCAGCAGAGAGAGTTCGCGCGGCGTGAGGGAAAGGGGTTCATCGCGCAGCAGAAAAAAGCCTTCATCATCGTACTCCAGCTCCCCCAGCCGCTGCCGCTCCTGGGTTCGCCCTTCACTGCGGCGCAGCAGCGCGCGCAGGCGGGCATCGAGTTCTTCCAGCTCGAACGGCTTCGGCAGATAGTCATCCGCCCCGGCATTCAGCCCTTTCACCCTGTCCGCCACGTTGCTGCGGGCGGTAAGAAACAGCACGGGAAGCGTCTGCCCGCGCTTTCTCAGGCGATGCACCACCTCCAGCCCGTCGAAGCCGGGCATGCCGATATCAAGAATGGCGACGGCATAGTTTTCCCCCTGTAAAAGGTGGTCGGCCGCCCGCCCGTCGTTGACGCAATCCACGGCAAATCCGTTCTGTACCAGCGCTTTCTCCAGCCAGTGAGCCAGCTCACGATTATCTTCCGCGAGTAAGAGACGCATATCACATCCTGTAAAGTTGGTGTCGCAGTGAAAGGGAAATGAAAGGTTATTGTTTTAACAATCACGCAACGGAACCGCTACAAGGTGGTTCACATAATCAGAAAAAAGACACCCGTACCCGTACTCCCGGTTCTCCGGCGTGAGGATAAACGATGAAAAAACAATTACTTTCTGCTGTTGCTGCAAGCGTATTGCTGTTGAGTGCCTCTGTCGTCCAGGCGCAGGAGGCGCCGTCCCGCACCGAATGTATCGCCCCGGCCAAACCCGGCGGCGGCTTCGACCTGACCTGCAAGCTGATTCAGGTCAGCCTGCTGGAGACGAAGGCCATCGAAAAACCGATGCGTGTCACCTACATGCCCGGCGGCGTGGGCGCGGTAGCCTATAACGCCATTGTTGCGCAGCGCCCTGCCGAACCCGGTACCGTCGTGGCCTTCTCCGGCGGCTCGCTGCTGAACCTGTCGCAGGGGAAATTTGGTCGTTATGACGTGGATGATGTGCGCTGGCTCGCCACCGTGGGCACCGATTACGGGATGATCGCCGTTCGCGCCGACTCTCCCTGGAAATCCCTGAAAGATTTGCTGACCGCCATGGAAAAAGATCCGAACAGCGTGGTGATTGGCGCGGGCGCGTCTATCGGTAGCCAGGACTGGATGAAAGCCGCGCTGCTCGCGCAGCAGGCCAAAGTGGATCCGCACAAGATGCGCTACGTGGCCTTTGAAGGCGGCGGCGAGCCGGTGACGGCGCTGATGGGCAATCACGTGCAGGCGGTATCGGGCGATCTCAGCGAAATGGTGCCCTACCTGAGCGGAGATAAGATCCGCGTGCTGGCGGTCTTCTCGGAAAACCGTCTGCCGGGCCAGCTGGCGGACGTCCCAACCGCCAAAGAGCAGGGTTATAACCTGGTCTGGCCGATCATCCGCGGCTTCTTTGTCGGGCCAAAAGTGACCGACGCCGAGTACCAGTGGTGGGTGGATACCTTCACAAAACTCCAGCAAACCGACGAGTTCAAAAAACAGCGCGATCTGCGCGGACTGTTTGAGTTCAACCTGAACGGCAAGCAGCTGGACGAGTACGTGAAAAAACAGGTGAATGACTACCGCGAACAGGCGAAAGCCTTTGGCCTGGCGAAATAACCGGAGGCGCTATGAGCGATCGCATTTTTGCCGGGATATGGCTGCTGCTCTGCATTGGCGGGCTGTTCGTCGCCTGGCAGATCCACAGCGAATACAGCTATGAACCCGTAGGGCCACGCCCCTTCCCCGTCGGCATTGTCGGCCTGATGCTGCTCTGCTCGGTGGCGCTACTGCTGCGCCATCCGGACACCGTAGAGTGGCCGCCACGCCGCACCCTGCAACGTCTGCTGGTGATGGTAATTGTTCTGCTGATGTACGCGTGGGGCTTTGAGTGGCTCGGCTTCCCGATTGCCACTGCCCTGCTGACGATGGTGATTGGCATGCTGTTTAACGCCTCGCTGCCCGCGGCGGGGATCTCCGGGGTCGTACTGGGCATTTTGCTCTGGTACGCCTTCGACCGCCTGCTGGACGTGACGTTGCCGCTCGGCGCATGGTTTAACTAACGGAGCACGCTATGGATACCTGGATCTATCTCTCTCAGGGGTTCGCGGTAGCGATGACCCCGGAAAACCTGGTGATCGCCCTGATCGGCTGCTTCGTCGGGACCATCGTCGGCCTGCTGCCGGGCCTTGGCCCGATCAACGGCGTGGCGATTTTACTGCCGCTGGCCTTTGCCCTGCACCTGCCTGCGGAGTCGGCGCTGATCCTGCTGGCGACGGTATACATCGGCTGCGAGTACGGCGGGCGAATTTCGTCGATACTGCTTAACGTGCCCGGCGATGCCGCCGCCATTATGACCGCGCTGGACGGCTACCCGATGGCGCAGCAGGGGCGCGGCGGCGTGGCGCTCTCAATTTCCGCCGTCAGCTCGTTCTTTGGCTCCCTGATCGCCATTGGCGGCATCATTTTGTTCGCGCCGGCGCTGGCCCAGTGGTCGCTGGCGTTTGGTCCTGCCGAGTATTTCGCGCTGATGGTATTCGCCATTGCCTGCCTCGGCAGCATGATGGCGCAAAACCCGCTGAAGTCGTTTTTATCTGCGCTGATTGGCCTGGGGTTAGCCACCGTCGGCGTGGATGCCAACACCGGGGTTTACCGCTTTACCTTCGACAGCGTTCACCTCTCCGACGGCGTGCAATTTATCGTCGTGGTGATTGGTCTGTTCTCCGTCTCAGAAATCTTGCTGATGCTGGAGCATACCAGCAGCGGGCAGACGCTGGTGCGTAAAACCGGACGTATGCTGTTCAATGCCAAAGAGGGGGCGCAGTGCGTGGGTGCCACCCTGCGGTCGTCGGTGATCGGTTTCTTCGTCGGCATTTTGCCCGGCGCCGGGGCAACCATCGCCAGCGCCATCACCTACATGACCGAGAAGAAGCTGAGCGGTAACAGCGACGGTTTCGGCAAAGGCGATATTCGCGGCGTGGCGGCGCCGGAGGCGGCCAATAACGCTTCGGCCTGCGGTTCGTTCATCCCGATGCTGACCCTCGGCGTGCCGGGTTCGGGCACCACGGCGGTGATGATGGGCGCGCTGACGCTCTATAACATCACCCCGGGTCCGGCGATGTTCACCGAGCAACCGGATATCGTCTGGGGCCTGATTGCGGCGCTGCTGATCGCCAACGTGATGCTGCTGGTGATGAACATCCCGCTGATCGGCCTGTTTACGCGCATGCTGACCATTCCCCTGTGGTTCCTGGTTCCTGCCATCGCCGCCGTCTCTGCGGTTGGGGTGTACGCGGTGCACAGCACCACCTTCGACCTGGTATTGATGGTGCTGCTGGGGATCCTGGGCTACATCTTGCGCAAAATGCACTTCCCGATGTCGCCGCTGATTTTAGGGTTTGTGTTGGGGGAAATGCTGGAGCAAAACCTGCGCCGCGCGCTCTCCATCAGCAACGGCAACATGGCGATCCTGTGGGAGAGCAATGTGACGAAGATCCTGCTGGCAATGGCGATTATGGTGATTGTCGTGCCGCCGGTGCTGCGCTGGGTCCGTCGTCGCCAGCACAAACCGCAGCCGGATATCGGCTGATTAGCCCCTTAACAGGGCATTGACCCACTGCCTTAACGCCTGGCGGGAGATTTTAATCCCGCCATTTTTCAGTTCTGACGGCAGCGCCAGCCAGTGCACCGGCTGCTCAAAGCGCGCCAGCCTGCCCTGAACCCACTCTGGCAACAGCGTGATATCCGTGCCCGGCGCACATTCCACTACCGCCACCGGCCGCTGTCCGTACTCGGCATCGTCCAGCGGAACGACAAACGCCTGGCTTACCTGCGGATGCGTAACGATGACGCGCTCCAGCGCTTCCGGCTGGATCCCTTCTCCGCCGCTGAAAAAGAGATTGTCCATGCGGCCCAGAACGGCCAGGCGGCCGTTATGCCACTCACCGCGATCGCGGGTGGCAAACCAGCCCTGCTCGTTGACCAGCGGCAGTAACGCGCCGTCCCGCCAGTAGCCCGCCGCCATGCTTTCTGCCCGGATCCAGATTTCACCGTTCACCACCTGCACCTCTCTGCCCGGCAGCGCGCGGCCCACGTCCGGCGCGCCGTCGGCCTCTTTGGCGCAGACGGTGGAGGCGAACTCGGTCAGGCCATAGCCGCAGTAGGTCCGAATACCCTGCTCGCGCGCCTGTTCCGTCAGCTCAACGGGGATTTCCGCCCCCCCGAGCAGCACGGCCTTCAGCGCGACGGGATGGTGTGAATTGACCAGCCGCCACAGCTGCGTCGGCACCAGCGAGGCGTGGGTACAGCCCTGGAGCGCCTGCTCCAGGGGCTGTTTTTCGCGCACGGTGAGGCGGCCTCCGCCCTGCAACCAGCGCCACAGAATCCCCTGACCGGAGACGTGAAACAGCGGCAGGGACAGCAGCCAGTCGTCATCACCGCCGTAAGGCATCAGGGACAGCACGCCTCGTGCGCTGGCAAGGTGGGCAGCACAGGTGTGCACCGCCGCTTTTGGCAGGCCGGTGGAGCCGGAGGTGAGCGTCATTGAGGCCAGACGTTCAGCTCTCCACGTCACGCTGGCAAGCTCCTCGCCCTCTCTCAACGCCAGCGCGGGCAGACCGTCATACTCACCGTTAAGCACCAGCGCAAAGCGCAGCGTCATCTGCGGCAGGAGAACGTCCAGCAGCGGGCGAGGAAGCTGAGGGTTTACCGGCAAAATGCGGGCGCCGCACTGAAGCAGGGCCAGCCAGGCCAGCAGCGTCCGCGGATGGTTGTGGGCGAGGAGCATGACGCCGTCGCCCTCCCTGACGCCCTGAGCCTGAAAACCGGCGGCCAGACGATCGATACGCTCGCACAGCTGAGACCAGCTGTGCGTGACTTCGTCTAAACGCAGCGCGGGTTTATCACCACTCCGGGCGCGCCAGTGCCGCCACGGCCAGTCGTTAAAGCTCATCGCAACGGCTCCAGCGCCCCGACGTCAAGGCACGGTAAGGTGCTGTCCGGCCACGGGCGAAGCAGTTGCGCCTGCATCAGGCTCAGCGTATCAAGGCCGGGTACAGTCTCTGGCGTTAACCAGGCGGCAATGCGCGCCAGCTGCGTCAGCCCGAGGCTCGATTCTATGGACGAGCTGATCACCGCCGTCATCCCCAGCGCATGGGCGGCTGCAACCTGCTCGCGCACCTTGTCGAGGCTGCCGGTCAGCGTTGGCTTAATCACCACGGCGCTGACGCCCGGTTCGGCGGCAAACGTGAAATCGGCTTCGCGCAGGCTCTCATCCCAGGCGATAGCAATGCCGGTTTCCCGGGCAAAGGCACGGGACTCGTCGCGCGTTTTGCACGGCTCTTCGAGAAACGCGATGCGGCTGCGGTACGCCGGGTTGACGTACTTCGCAAACTGCTGCGCCTTCAGCGGCGTCCAGGCGCGGTTGGCGTCCAGCCGCAGGTGTAGATCGGGAATGGCTTCCAGCAGCAGGTTGACGACCATCCCGTCGCGCACCGCTTCGTACAGGCCAACCTTAATTTTCGCCACCTTCTCGCCCGGCATCGCGGAGAGCAGCGCGAAGAGTTCATCCGGATCGCCGGTACAGAGCGGCGCGGCGCGATAGTTCGCCGCGTCCGGCAAACTGCCGTCCAGCTCGGCCAGCGCACAGCTGATGCCGAACGCGGCGGAAGGAACGTCCGGCAGTGCCGGAGCCACTCCCTCGCGCCATTGGTGCGTCCAGGCCATCAGCGCCACCTGCGCCTCGTCCAGCGTTTCCAGGCTAAAGCCCTGAAGCGGGGCGATTTCGCCCCACCCTTCCCGCTCGCCCTGCCGGAGGTGCACAAAAAGTCCGTCACGGGTTTTTAACCGCCGTTCACGCAGCACCACGCCCGCGTCCATCGGTATCTGCCAGCGGTAAACCTGCGCGCAACGCATTACGGGTTCCGTTTGTATTTGCTGAAGTCTGGCTGGCGTTTTTCGTTGAACGCGTTGCGCCCTTCCTGACCCTCTTCGGTCATGTAGAACAGCATGGTGGCGTTACCCGCCAGCTCCTGAAGGCCCGCCTGACCGTCACAGTCCGCGTTCAGGGCCGCCTTCAGGCAGCGCAGCGCCATTGGGCTGTTTTGCAGCATTTCGCGACACCAGCGCACGGTCTCTTTTTCGAGATCGGCGATCGGCACCACGGTGTTAACCAGGCCCATATCCAGCGCTTCCTGTGCGTTGTACTGACGGCACAGGAACCAGATTTCGCGGGCTTTTTTCTGGCCGACGATGCGCGCCATGTAGGAGGCGCCCCAGCCGCCGTCGAAAGAGCCCACTTTCGGGCCGGTCTGGCCGAAGATGGCATTTTCCGCCGCGATAGTCAGGTCACACATCATGTGCAGCACGTGACCGCCACCGATGGAATACCCTGCCACCATCGCCACGACCGGTTTCGGACAGGTGCGGATCTGGCGCTGGAAATCCAGCACGTTCAGGTGGTGCGTGCCCGCATCATCCTGGTATCCGCCGTAGTCGCCACGCACTTTCTGATCGCCGCCGGAGCAGAAGGCTTTCTCGCCTTCACCGGTCAGAACGATAACGCCGATATTGTCGTCGTAGCGGGCATCCGCCAGCGCCTGGATCATCTCTTTGACGGTCAGAGGACGAAACGCGTTGCGCACCTGCGGACGGTTGATGGTGATTTTGGCGATACCGTCGGCGGATTTGTGATAACGAATGTCGGTGTAGCCTTCGGAGCAGTCCTGCCATTCAACCGGCGCGTAGAGCATGTTTTCATCAGGATAGATCATAGCGTGTCCTTTGTTCGATGACGCAGTATCTGAGCCAGACTCGCGGCAACCGCATCCGGGTTCTCCCGGTGAGCGTTGTGTCCGGCATGGGGGATAGCATGGCGCGTGGCGTTGAGTTCAGCGGCAAGGGCTTTGAACTTCTCATCACGTTCGCCATAGAGAAAGTAAAAAGGAAAATCACGCGCGGTGAGCGCGGGACGTAAATCAGGCTGAACGGCAAGCGAGGTGGCTTCCAGCATATCAGCCAGCCTCGGGCCGTTGTTCCGGCTGCGCAGCGCGATCAACGCCTTGCGCTGTTCCTCCGTAAGGGAGGCAAAGACCGGCTGTTGATACCAGTCTGTAAAGACAGCTTCCAGCGGCTCGCTGCAAAAACGTGACGCCCAGCGTCGGTCAGCGATCAGCCGCGCCTGACGCGCATCGGTATCTTGCAGGCCAGGGTGTCCACCCTCCACAATCACCCCGTCTAACCCCGCCGGATGCTGGCAGGCATGAAACATCGCAATGCGGCCGCCGAGGGAGTACCCCACCAGCCAGTAGTTTAGTATGTTGTAACTAATAAGAGTGTGCGTGAGCAACTCGCTCATCTCTGCAAACCCCGCCACGCCCGTCTCCGCGGAACCACCGTGTCCGGGCAGGTCAAGGTAGAGCCGGGGATAGTCATCCAGCGACGTCCCAACGGTCTGCCACTCGTGACAGTCGCCGGAAAAGCCGTGCAGGAAAACCAGCCAGGGGTAGCCTGGTTTTCCGCGCTGAGTGACGCCTGCGAGGATCACAGGTGGCTCACCTGCGCCAGCAGATGTTGCAGCTTCTGCGCGCCGTCCGCATCGTTAACCACCAGCTCAATCAGCGTTGCGCCGGGCTGTCGCCAGGCGGCGTTCAGCGCCGTTTCCAGCGCGTCCCAGCTTTCCGGGCGATGGTACTTAAGGCTGAACATGGCGGCGGCGTGTTCGAACTGCACGTTTTGCGGCATCAGATAGAAGCGCTCACGTTCGCTTTGCGGAGTGGGCAGCAGGGAGAAAATCTGCCCGCCGTTGTTGTTAACGACAATCAGCACGAAAGGGGCCGACGCCTGACGCAGGAGCGCCAGCGCGTTGAGATCGTAGAGGGCTGAGAGATCGCCTACTATCGCCAGCGTGGATTTCGCGCTGGCCCGCTGTACGCCCGCCGCGGTGGAGATCAGACCATCAATGCCGCTCGCCCCCCGGTTGCTGTACACCGGGTAACCTGCGGGCAGCTTCGAGAAGGCGTCAATCAGGCGCACCACCAGGCTGTTGCCGACAAAAAGTTGCCCCTGCTCGGGAAGGTATTTGCGGATACGGTGCGCCAGACCGGCTTCACTGAACGCCTCGCACTGCGCTTTGGTGAGCTCCCACGCCTGACGCGAAAGTTCGGGGATCTCAACCGCCCATGGCTTGCGTTTTTCTGCCGGATGAAGCTCCAGCCAGCGCTCAACGTCGCTGACCAGCCTGCGACCGCGGTGGTGCGCCGGGTCAAGGCGTCCTTCGAGCGGATCCACCAGCCAGTACTCTTCCGGCGTGCAGGTGGCCTGCCACTGGAGCAGGCGCTTGCCCGTCAGGCTCGATCCCAGCTGGACGACAATCTGCGCCTGCGCAAGCTCGGTGACCGCCTTCGCGTTCCCCAGCCAGAGGTCCGCGCAGGGCAGCGGCTGGCCCGTCTGGGAAAGCACGTCGCCAATCAGCGGCCAGCCAAGCGTGTGTGCCCACTCCGCCGCCAGCCTGCCTTCCGCCGCGCTCATCCGCCCGGCAATGACCACGCCGCGCTTCTGACGCCAGAAGAACCAGTCGCGCTGTTTCGCGCTTTCCAGATGCGTCTGCTCGCGCAGCCACGGTTTTTCGCTTTCCCACCAGTCGCCGAGCTGCTGCTGCCAGGCGAGGCCGGTATCGTTCATTTCGCCGTACAGCGGCTCGGCAAACGGACAGTTGATGTGCAGCCCGCCGCTGCGCAGCGCGTTCATGGCGTGGTCCAGGGTAGAAACCAGCCAGCTGGCAGGAATATCCTGCGTGGGGCGCGGCAGTGAAACCGTCCGTGACGGATGCGAGGCAAACATGCCGGGCTGACGAATCGCCTGGTTAGCGCCGCAGTCAATAAGTTCAGGGGGACGATCGGCGGTGAGTAAAATCAGCTTTTCGCCGGTTAACCCCGCTTCAATCAGCGCCGGATAGAGGTTCGCCACCGCCGTGCCGGAGGTGACTATCACCGCCACGGGCGCTTTGCTGACTTTCGCCAGGCCGAGCGCCAGATGACCGAGTCCACGCTCGTCAAAATGGGTGTGATGAATAAAAGCCCGGTTTTCCGCCGCAGCAAGGGTGAGCGGCGTGGAGCGAGAGCCCGGGGCAATACACACGTGCCTGACGCCATGCCGGGTCAGGGCTTCAAGGATCACCGTCGCCCAGCGTCGGTTAAAAGAACTTACTGACATGAGATTGTCCAGTATCAAGAATGCGACACAGTATAAATAATAGAAAAAGTCAGAATTTTGATATGAATCGGGATTGCACGAATCAGTATTAATCCTTCAGGAGAAGGGAACGCAGCCCGGCGGCTTTGTTTTCGATCTCCTGCCACTCCTGTTCCGGATCGGAGCCGCTGACGATGCCCGCCCCTGCATAAAGACGCAGCGCGGCGTCGTGAACGCGGGCGGAGCGTAATGCCACGCAGAATTCACTTTGATCGACCGACAAATAGCCCGCCGATCCGGCGTACCACTCCCGGTCAAACGGCTCCACCTTCTCAATAAATTCTCGCGCCGCCTGACGCGGCAGCCCGGCCACCGCCGCCGTTGGTTGCAGAATATGCAAACACTGCTCGTCGTCAGCGTGTTTGAGTTCGGTCCAGATACAGCGGCGTAAATGCTGCACCTTGCGCAGACGCAGCACCTGGGCAGGCAGGATCTCCAGCGTCCGGGTCTGGTGCTGAAGACGCTGGCAGATATCTTCCACCACCAGCATATTTTCCCGCTGATTTTTGTCGTCGTTCATCAGCCAGTCCCCCAGACGCTGGGCCTGCTTATCGTCAGAATGGCTGGCAACAGTGCCTGCCAGCGCTTCGGTGCGCAGCAGCGTGCCGCGTCGCCGCCACAGGCGCTCGGGGGTCGAGCCAAGAAACGCGTTGTCGGCATCGAAGACCATGCAAAAATGATAGCAGTTGAGGTTCAGCGCGCGGCTGGCGGCCATCAGCGCAATGGCGTCTACGGGCTGCCGGCACTGCACATCGGTGGCGCGTGCGAGCACCACTTTCTCGACGTCGCCGCGAGCAATGGTATCCGTTGCCTGACGGATCAGTGTCAGCCATTCCGGTTTTTCTGGATGATGGGTTTCCTGCTCAATCTGAACGGACAACGGGCGGATCGGCGCGGCGTCGCGCAGGTTATCGACAAAACTCAATGCCACACGGGCATCTTCGCGCAGCGAGGTTTCGCTCCACAGTTGCAGGCGCAGCGTGGCGACCCCGGCAGACCGTCGCCAGAGAAGACGCGGTAAAAACAGCGTGCCCTGCGCCGGGTTGAAGGCGTTCAGGCCGCAGATACGGGTGTCATTTGCCACGGCATGGGTGTGCAGGAACCGGGAAGCCGAGGCCAGAGAATCAAAATGGGCGAGGCTTCCCAGCGCGGCAAGTTCTTCATCACCGCTGCGCTGTTGCCAGTAAAACTGTGGATAGCTTCGCTGCACGCCCAGCCAGGCCAGGGGATCGAAGGCATCGTTTAACGGGAAAGAGACGTCGAAATGACGGAAACCGGGTGTATCAGGCAACGCTTGCGCAAGCTGGGTGCGCAGGCTTTGCAGCGCGAGGAAAATCGAGTGCACGCGAACCTCTCCCTGTTAAAACCTTATATTATACGGGGTACTGACAATAAATAGCAGTACCCACGTGTAGGGAGGGGTTTAGCGGCTTAACGGCGGGCTAACAGCAGACCCAGCACCAGCCCTACGGCTGCACCGACGCCAATACCCTGCCATGGTTTTTCATGCACATAATCGTCGGCACGATACACCGCCTGTTTGGCGCGGTAGTAGTAGTTGTCGGACGCGTTACTGACGCGGTTTTTAACGTCATGCAGCGCCTGCTCGGCGCGGGCTTTGAGCTCAATGTACTTCTGATCGGCAGGATCGCCTGACGAGCGCAGCACTTCTTCCAGCGTTTCGCTTAGCAGCGTCAGGTCGTCGTCTGCTCGGGTTTCCCAGGATTGAAATGACATATTTTTCTCCATGTTAGTACACCAGTCCGATAACTATAGACAACGTCTCGCTATTGCGCCTGTTTCGCTTCGCGCGCCATGCCAACATGGGGGATGCCATCTTCGTCATAAACCCCGGTGACCGCGCGAAAGCCAAAATGGGCATAGAAAGATTGCAAATGCGCCTGTGCGCCCAGGTATAACGCCTTGTCCGGCCACTGTTTTTGGCATGCTTCCAGCGTTTTATCCATCAGCTGATAGCCCAGCTTTTCACCGCGCGCGCTGCCGCTGACGATGACGCGGCCAATGACGACAGGGTCAAAATCGTCGTCGCTTTTCAGAATCCTCGCATACGCCACCAGCTCGTTATTCCGCCAGCCGAGGATGTGCCGGTTCTCGCCGATTAAGTCATCGCCGTCGATATCCTGATACGGGCAGGTTTGTTCAACCACGAAGACTTCACAGCGCAGCTTGAGCAGGGCGTAGAGTGACTGCACGGTCAGTTCGCTGTGGTGTAGATCTTGCCACTGGATCATGTGTTTCTCCTTCCTGGGGTTCATCACGTTATACTAAACCTCTTCCCATTGGGCAAAGGGCTGATTGCGTTATGGAACTGATTTTTCTGGGTACGTCCGCCGGCGTGCCAACCCGCTCACGAAACGTGACGGCAATTCTGCTGGATCTTAAGCATCCTACCCGGGGTGGGCTGTGGCTGTTTGACTGCGGTGAGGGCACGCAGCACCAGCTGCTGCACACCTCTTATCACCCAGGGAAAGTGGATAAAATATTTATTACGCATCTGCACGGCGATCATCTTTTCGGCCTGCCGGGCCTGCTGTGCAGCCGTTCAATGGCGGGTAACGCCAACCCGCTGACGATTTATGGCCCTGCGGGCATTCAGGAATTTGTTGAAACCACGCTGCGCCTGAGCGGCTCGTGGACAGACTATCCGCTGGAGGTGATTGAGATAGCCGAAGGCCAGGTGTTCGACGACGGTGATTATCGGGTGCACGCTTACCCGCTTAACCATCCGGTGGAATGCTACGGCTATCGCATTGAGGAGCACGATAAGCCCGGTGCGCTGAACGCCGCCGCGTTGCGGGCCGATGGCGTCAGGCCCGGCCCGCTGTTCCAGCGCCTTAAGCTTGGTGAAACCGTCACGCTGGACGACGGGCGCGTCATTAACGGTCAGGATTACCTCGCGCCGCCGCAGCCGGGCAAAAAACTGGCTATTTTTGGTGATACCGCCCCCTGCCCTTCGGCGCTTCGGCTTGCCGGGGGCGTGGACGTGATGGTGCACGAGGCGACGCTGGAAGCGGCGATGGAAGAGAAAGCCAACAGCCGGGGGCACAGCTCAACGCGTCAGGCGGCGCGGCTGGCGCGTGAGGCTGGCGTTGGGAAACTGATTGTCACGCACGTCAGTTCACGCTATGACGTCCGCGGCTGTGAAAGCCTGCTGGCAGAGTGTCGGGAAGTGTTTCCCGCCTGCGAGCTGGCGGTAGATTTCGCTCAGGTCAGCGTTTAGTCCTTTATTTTTCCCTCAGGATGCCGATAACGATTAAAAGGCCAGCATTTCTATTGAGGGTAGAATGGATAATTTCCAGAAAGATATTGATGACAGGGCGAATCTCACCCTGTCCAACCGTTTTGAACTGTTGCTGTTCCGTCTTGGCACCTCTCTGAACGAAAATAAATCCGAGCTGTTCGGCATCAACGTGTTCAAATTGCGCGAAATTGTGCCGATGCCGACCTTCACCAAACCGGCGGGCATGAAGTCGCCGCTAATGGGGATGGTAAACATTCGCGACCAGGTGATCCCGGTGATCGATCTGGCCGCCGTCGCTGGCTGCAAGCCAACCACCGGGCTGAACATTCTGCTGATCACCGAATATGCCCGCAGCGTGCAGGCCTTCGCCGTGGAATCGGTGGAGAACATCATGCGTCTTGACTGGAAGCAGGTGCACGCCGCTGAAACCGCCGTCAGCGGTCGCTATATCACCAGCATTGCCTGCCTGGATGACAAGACCGATACCAACGATCTGGCGATGGTGCTGGACGTGGAACAGATCCTGTATGACATCACCCCGGCGAATCACGATCTGCACGCCACCCATCTGGAAACCACTAAATTCAACATCAAGCCAGGCTCCGTCGCGATTGTTGCAGAAGACTCGAAGGTGGCGCGTTCGATGCTGGAGAAAGGATTGCAGGCGATGGAGATCCCGGCTCAGCTGCATATCACCGGCAAAGACGCATGGGAGAAAATCACCCAGCTGGCCGCGCAGGCGCAGGCTGAGGGTGTCCCCGTCACCGACAAGATCGCTCTGGTATTAACCGACCTCGAAATGCCGGAGATGGATGGCTTTACGCTGACGCGCAAAATCAAAACCGACCCGGTACTGAAAGATATTCCGGTGGTGATCCACTCGTCCCTTTCCGGCAACGCCAACGAAGATCATATTCGCAAAGTAAAGGCGGACGGCTATGTGGCGAAGTTTGAGCTGAACGAGCTGTCGTCGGTGATTGAGGAAGTGCTGGAGCGGTCGATGAAGAAAATTGACGGGCCGTTAATTAGCCGGAAGCAGCTGGCTTAGTCGGGTAGCGCTACGCTTACCCGATCTACAAAACCCGCAGGCCCTGCAAGCGTAGCGTCGCTGGGCAATAAAAAACCCGCCGAGGCGGGTTTTTTGTTTTTACATCAGCGGCATCGCGCGCTGAACAATCTCAATCAGCGGCTGCGGATAGATACCGAAGATCAGCACCAGCAGCGCGGAGATGAGCACCACAATCCCGCCGGCGCTGTACTGCCAGTTGGATGGTGCATCGCGGTTGAGCTGCTGAGGTGCGCTCAGGTACAGGCTCACCGCTACGCGCAGGTAGTAATAGAGACCAATCGCGGAGCCGATAACGACACCGGCAGTCAGCCACCACAGACCCGCCTGCACACCGACGGCCAGCACGTAGAACTTACCGATAAAGCCCAGCGTCATCGGGATACCCGCCAGCGAGAGCATCATCACGGTCATTACCGCCGACAGAATCGGACGGTGCCAGAACAGGCCACGGTAGGAGAACAGGGAATCTGCATCCGGGCCACGGTACGGGCTGGACATCAGGCTCACCACACCGAAGGCGCCGAGGCTGCTGAACAGGTAACCGGCCAGATACACACCCACGGTTTCCATCGACATCTCGCCGCTTTGCAGCGCAATCAGCGCCACCAGCAGGTAGCCCAGATGGGAGATAGAGGAGTAGCCCAGCAGACGCTTGATGTTGGTCTGGCTCAGCGCCATCAGGTTACCGAAGATGATAGACACGAACGCGATAATGCCCAGCACCACGCGAACCGCTTCGCTGTCACCCACCGGCGCGTACAGGAACAGACGCATAACCACGCCGAAGATAGCGATTTTACTCGCCGTCGCCAGGAAGGTAGAGACCGGTGCAGGCGCACCCTGGTATACGTCTGGCGTCCACAGGTGGAACGGCACCAGAGAAAGCTTGAAGCCAAGGCCAACAATCATCATGCCCAGACCCGCCAGCAGCAGCGGCTCGTGCATCATGCCGTCGCCCAGGCTCTTGCCGAGCGCCATGAACGAGAGGTTACCCGTCTGCGCGTACAGCAGCGCAATACCGAACAGCAGGAACGACGACGCGGCAGCAGACAGAATGGTGTACTTGATTGCCGCTTCCAGCGAGCGTTTCTGGCGGAAGGCGTAACCAATCAGGCCGAACAGCGGCAGTGAGATCAGCTCAATGCCGAGGAACAGCGCGGCCATGTGGTTCGCGTTCGCCAGCAGAATGCCGCCCAGCGCGGCAATCAGTACCAGCAGGTAAAACTCTTCTTTGTTGTCGTTGTAACCTTCGAGCCACGGGTAGGCAAAGGTACAGGTTGCCAGGCTCGCCAGCAGCACCAGACCGGTGTAGAGCATGGCGTAGCCGTCAACGCGCATCAGCGGCGTGACGTCCATCGCGCCCGCCTGGCCAACAAACCAGAGGGAGACTAACGCAGCGTTCAGACCCAGAACGGACAGGGTCGCATTCAGGAAGTGATTGCGTCGCCACGCAATGGAGAGCATCACAACCACCACCGTCAATCCGACGATCAGCAGCGGTAGCAGCGCGATCAGTTGTTGTGGAGTTATTGTCATGGCGAATTACGGCCTTGTAGTAGAAGCAGAATTAACAAACCACTGCTGGATGTTACCCATCGCGCTGTGCGAGGTATCCAGAATCGGCTGCGGATAGAAGCCCAGCAGCACCAGCAGTACGACCAGCAGCAGGATGATGAACAGCTCGCGCAGCGACATCCCCGGCAGTTCTTGTGCAGCAATTTCGCTCTTCGCTTTACCGAAGTATGCGCGGTGCAGCATCGCCAGCGAGTACACGGACGCGAACACCAGACCGAAGGTAGAGATGACGGTAATCATCGGAACCACCTTGAAGCTGCCGAACAGGATCATAAACTCGCCGACGAAGTTACCGGTACCCGGCATACCCAGCGTTGCCACCGCGAAGAACATGGAGAGCGCAGGCAGCCATTTCATTTTGCCCCACAGGCCGCCCATCATGCGCATGTCGCGGGTGTGCAGACGCTCGTAGAGCTGACCGCACAGGATGAAGAGACCGGCCGCGGACAGGCCGTGCGCAATCATCTGGATCACCGCACCCTGGTACGCCAGCTGGCTGCCGGTGTAGATGGCAATCAGCACGAAGCCCATGTGGGAAACGGAGGTGTACGCAATCAGACGTTTGATGTCGTACTGCGTGAAGGCCATCCACGCGCCGTAGAAGATACCGATCACGCCCAGCCACATGGCAATCGGCGCGAACTCTGCGGAGGCGTTCGGGAACAGCGGCAGGGAAAAGCGCAGCAGACCGTAGGCCGCGGTTTTCAGCAAGATACCCGCCAGGTCAACGGAACCCGCCGTTGGCGCCTGTGAGTGCGCGTCCGGCAGCCAGCCGTGCAGCGGTACTACCGGCATTTTCACCGCGAAGGCGATGAAGAAGCCCAGCATCAGCAGGTATTCCACGCCGTGGGACATCGGGGTCTTCAGCAGATCTTCATAGTTGAAGGTCCAGACGCCGGTGGCGTTGTAATGCACAAACACCAGCGCCAGGATGGCAATCAGCATCACCAGACCGCTCGCCTGGGTATAGATGAAGAACTTGGTGGCCGCCGTGATACGCGTTTTACCGTCGGAGGCCTTGTGGCCCCACAGCGCGATCAGGAAGTACATCGGCACCAGCATCATCTCCCAGAAGAAGAAGAACAGGAACATGTCGATGGCCAGGAACACGCCGATTACGCCGCCCAGGATCCACATCAGGTTCAGGTGGAAGAAGCCCTGGTATTTTTCGATTTCTCGCCAGGAACACAGTACCGCCAGAACGCCGAGCAGACCGGTCAGTACCACCATCAGCAGCGACAAACCGTCAATCGCAAGGTGGATCGTGATACCGAAACGGGGGATCCACGGCAGAATGAACTCAGACTGCCACTGCGGAAGGCCCGCAGACTGAGTCAGTGAGTAGCCACCCTGCAACCACAGTTGCAGGCCAAGCGCGAGCGTCAATCCCATGGTGATCAGCGCGATCCAGCGCGGCATCTTCACGCCAAAGCGTTCAGTCTGCCAGCACAGGAAGCCGCCGATGAAGGGAATTAATATTAGCCAGGGTAGTAACATGGCGATTTATATTCCTTTTTAAGGCCCCCAACAGGGGCCTGATTTTCAACGAATTCGAATAAAATTCACTTAACGATCAACGCAACACCATCAGCAGCGCCAGTACAACAACCGCACCGATGCTCATGGACGCCACATACCAGCGCAGATAACCGTTCTCGCTGAACAGCAGGCCTTTACCTGCAAAGCGAGAGAGGATCGCCGGGATATTCATCAGGCTGTTCAGGGGATCGCGCTTCAGCAGCCACGCAATGCCCAGGAACGGCTTCACGAAGATCATGTCGTACAGCCAGTCGAAGCCCCACGCGTTGTACCACCAGCTGCCCAGCAGACGGCCCGGCGCGCTGTTGGCAACGGCGGTCACCAGCGTGCGTTTGCCCAGCCACAGCCATGCGGCAATCAGAATGCCCGCAATTGCGACCACGCCAGAGGTAATTTCAAGCGTCAGAACGCGACCGTGCTCAAGCTCGGTTGTCGCCGGCAGTACGCCCTGCAACGGTGGCACAATCATCGCGCCAACGAAGGTGGAGAGGACCAGCAGCACAATCAGCGGCAGGTGATGGGTAATCCCCTTCCCTGCGTGAGCGTGAATTTGTTCTTTACCGTGGAATACGATGAAAATCATACGGAAGGTGTACAAGGAGGTCATGAACGCACCGACCAGACCCGCAACCATCAGATTGATATGACCATTCGCCATGGCACCCGCAAGGATTTCGTCCTTACTAAAGAAGCCCGCGGTAATCAGCGGCAGTGCCGCCAGCGCCGCGCCGCCCACCAGGAAGCAGACATAGACCAGCGGGATGGACTTACGCAGTCCGCCCATTTTGAAGATGTTCTGCTCGTGGTGGCAGGCCAGGATCACCGAACCGGATGAGAGGAACAGCAGCGCTTTAAAGAACGCGTGCGTCATCAGGTGGAAAATGGCTGCGTCCCACGCCTGAACGCCCAGCGCCAGGAACATGTAACCAATCTGGCTCATGGTGGAGTACGCGAGAACGCGCTTGATGTCGGTCTGCACCAGCGCGGCAAAGCCTGCCAGCACCAGCGTAACCGCACCGACGATACCCACCAGATGCAGAATTTCCGGGGTCATCAGGAACAGGCCATGGGTACGCGCAATCAGGTAGACACCGGCGGTAACCATGGTCGCGGCGTGGATCAGCGCGGAGACAGGGGTTGGACCCGCCATCGCGTCGGCCAGCCATGTCTGCAACGGCAGCTGCGCGGATTTACCCACGGCGCCACCCAGCAGCATCAGCGTTGCCCACCACAGCATGTTGTTGCCTGCTTCGAAGTGCGCCGGCGCCAGTTCCACCATTTCGCGGAAGTTCAGCGTGCCCAGTTCGTTGTAGAGAATGAACAGCGCGAAAGCGAGGAACACGTCACCCACGCGGGTCACGACGAACGCTTTCATGGCCGCTGCGCCATTCTTCGGATCGGTGTAGTAGAAACCGATCAGCAGGTAAGAGCACAGGCCCACGCCTTCCCAGCCCAGATACATCAGCAGCAGGTTATCGGCCAGCACCAGAACGACCATGCTGGCGATAAACAGGTTGGTGTAGGCGAAGAAGCGGGAGTATCCCTCTTCACCGCGCATATACCAGGAGGCGAACATGTGGATCAGGAAGCCTACGCCGGTGACCACGGAGAGCATGGTCAGAGACAGACCATCCAGCACCAGGTTAAAACCGATGTTGAAGTTACCGACCGACAT
This sequence comes from Enterobacter cloacae complex sp. P15RS, assembly GCF_014895905.1. NCBI lineage: Bacteria > Pseudomonadati > Pseudomonadota > Gammaproteobacteria > Enterobacterales > Enterobacteriaceae > Enterobacter > Enterobacter cloacae complex sp. P15RS. The sequence continues at coordinate 172,192 of NZ_JADBQL010000016.1, forward strand.
CCAGTTCCACAGCGGTACGCTGTAGGCCTGACGCCCGTTGTTAAAGAAGTCGATACCCGCATACGCTGTGACCAGCGCCGACAGGCCGATAGCGCCAATGCCCACGGTCGCGGACAGATTCTCAGACCAGCGGCCGCGAGAAAATGACAGCAGCACGAAGCCAATCAGCGGAAAAATAATGGTTAAGGCAAGCATGTTCATCCACGCAACTCACTTACTGAATCGATGTTCAGGTTCTGGCGGCGACGATGGAGCTGTAGCAACAGCGCCAGGCCAATACTCGCTTCAGCAGCCGCGAGGCTGATGGCGAGAATGTACATCACCTGACCATCGGTCTGGCCCCAGTAGCTGCCGGCGACCACGAAGGCCAGCGCGGAAGCGTTAATCATGATTTCCAGACCGATCAGCATAAACAGCAGATTGCGGCGGATAACCAGACCGGTTAAGCCCAGAACGAATAAAATCGCAGCGAGGATCAGTCCATGTGTTAAGGGGATCATGCGCGTTCCTCCGTTTTTCTTTTCGCGCGGTCGTCAGTGCGGTTGCTCAGCACCTCGCCAGCACGCTCTTCGCGGCCAACGTGGAAGGCCACAACCAGACCCGCCAGCAGCAGCATTGAGGCCAGCTCAACCGCCAGAACGTACGGACCAAACAGGGTGATACCCACGGCTTTCGCGCTGATTGGCGTCCCGTCGATCCCCTGGTCGTTGACGCCCAGAATGGCGTAAACAATGACCGCCAGCATAATGGCCGACAAAATTGCCGGGCCGATCCACACCTGCGGTTTCAACCACTGACGTTCCTGCTCAATTTCAGAGCCGCCCAGGTTCAGCATCATCACTACGAACACGAACAGCACCATGATGGCCCCGGCGTAGACGATGATTTCCAGCGCACCGGCGAAGTGCGCGCCCAGCGCAAAGAACACCCCGGAAATGGCCAGCAGCGAAATGATCAAGTACAGCAGCGCATGCACCGGATTGGTGTGCGTGATCACTCGCAGCGTAGCCAGGATGGCGATAAGGCCACAGATATAAAAAGCGAATTCCATTGCCCTCTCCTTACGGTAACAGGCTCTTGACGTCGATAGGCTTAGCTTCGTTCTCTGCTTCGCCTTTATCTTTGCCGTCGATTGCCATACCCGCCATCCGGTAGAAGTTATATTCCGGGTATTTGCCCGGACCGGAAATCAGCAGATCCTCTTTCTCGTACACCAGATCCTGACGCTTGTACTCACCCAGCTCGAAGTCCGGAGTCAGCTGAATCGCCGTGGTTGGGCACGCTTCTTCACACAGACCGCAGAAAATGCAGCGTGAGAAGTTGATGCGGAAGAATTCCGGATACCAGCGGCCGTCTACCGTCTCCGCTTTTTGCAGAGAGATACAGCCCACCGGACACGCTACCGCACACAGGTTGCATGCAACGCAGCGCTCGGCACCGTCCGGGTCGCGCGTCAGCACGATACGGCCACGGTAGCGCGGCGGCAGATATACCGGCTCTTCCGGGTACATCCGGGTTTCGCGTTTAGCAAACGCGTGCAGGCCGATCATCCAGATACTGCGTACCTGGGTGCCGAAACCTACCAATAATTCTTTTAAGGTCATGATCTCAAAGCCCCTTATGGCTGCTGCCAGAGAATGACAGCCGCCGTTACCAACAAGTTGACGAGCGTCAGCGGCAGGCACACTTTCCAGCCGAAGGACATTACCTGGTCATAACGCGGACGCGGTAAGGACGCACGAATCAAAATGAACATCATCATGAAGAACGCGGTTTTCAGCGCGAACCAGATGAACGGCGGTAAGAACGGGCCATGCCAGCCACCAAAGAACAGCGTTACCATCAACGCGGAAATGGTGACGATACCGATGTACTCGCCCACGAAGAACAGACCGAACTTCATGCCGGAATATTCAATGTGGTAACCGTCGGCCAGTTCCTGTTCGGCTTCTGGCTGGTCAAACGGGTGACGGTGACACACCGCCACGCCCGCGATAGCAAAGGTCACAAAACCAAAGAACTGCGGGATAACGTTCCAGATGTCGGCCTGGTTGTTGACGATGTCGGTCATGTTGAATGAACCGGCCTGCGCCACCACGCCCATCAGGGAGAGCCCCAGGAACACTTCGTAGCTCAGCGTCTGCGCGGAAGCACGCATCGCGCCCAGCAGCGAGTATTTGTTGTTACTGGACCAGCCTGCAAACAGCACCGCGTAAACCGCGAGGCCTGCCATCATCAGGAAGAACAGAATGCCGATGTTCAGGTCAGCGACAACCCAGGTCGGGCTGACGGGAACAATAGCAAACGCCAGCAGCAGCGAGGTGAAGGCGATCATCGGTGCCAGCGTAAAGATCACGCGGTCCGAGAAGCGCGGAACCCAGTCCTCTTTGAAGAACATCTTGATCATGTCAGCCACCAGCTGGAGTGAACCACCCCAGCCCACGCGGTTCGGTCCGTAACGGTTCTGGAACAGACCAAGAAGACGACGTTCACCAAAGCTCATGAACGCGCCGCAGGTGACGACCACCAGCAGAATCACAACCGCTTTCAGAATGCTCAGCAGGATATCGATAAGATCCGGCGTTAACCAACTCATGCTTTTGCCTCCTGAAGGTTATCAAGATGCGCACCCGCCAGAACCGGCGCGATGCCAGGCATCCCCATCGGCAGACCCACCTGCCCTGCTGACAGACGTTCAGAAATAATCAGCGGCAGGCTGATGGTCTGGCCGTCGTAGCTAAAGGCAATGTTCGCACCCGCATTCACGCCAAGCTTCGCGGCATCCGCCGGGTTGAGCTTGATGTACGGCTGCGGCATACGCTGCTGGAATACCGGAGAACGCTGGGACATTTCGTCGCTACCGAACAGGTGGTAGTACGGCGCAATACGCCACTGACCTTCCTGAGCCTGGAAGCTCGCCGGAACGGTAGTGAAGAAGTCCAGACCGGTTTCGGAGGCTTCAATCAGACGTACGCCCGGATCGCCGTGGCGCAGGTGACCGCCCACTTCAGCCTGGAACTTGTTCCATGCCTGCGGGGAGTTCCAGCCCGGTGCCCATGCAAACGGGATTTGCGAACGCGGCGCAGACGGCTGGTTGTTCCCTTCCATCGAGAAGGCAAACATGGTGTCTTTATCCTGCGGCTGGCGCGGTTCGTGCACGCTGATGTTGGCGCGCATCGCGGTACGACCGCTGTAGCGGTGCGGTTCACGCGCCAGTTTCTGACCGCGAATGCGGAAGCTTGCGTCAGGCGCGGCGTCTTTAATGCCCGCCAGCTGAGGCAGTTTCTCAACAACCGCGTCGATAACGTGGTCGAGCTGCGTCCAGTCCACTTCTCGGCTCTGCACGGTGCTGTGCAGGGAGTGCAGCCAGCGCCAGCTTTCCAGCATCACGGTGTTGCTGTCGTAGTACGCCGGGTCATAAACCTGGAAGAAACGCTGTGCGCGGCCTTCGTTATTGATAACCGTACCGTCACTTTCTGCAAAACTTGCCGCAGAGAGTACCAGGTGCGCTTTGTCCATGATCGCGGTGCGCTGATGGTCAATGACCATGACCAGCGGCGCTTTGGAGAGCGCTGCGTCAACGCGTGCGGCAGACGCGTGGCGATGCAGGTCATTTTCCAGCACCACAACGGCGTCAGCGGCACCGGATTCCAGTTCGCTTAACGCTTCTTCCAGCGAGCCGCCGCCAATCATGCCCAGACCGATGCTGTTTACCGCACGGGCAATCATGGTCACACCGACGTCAGCGCCGCGGCCTTTCAGGGCTTTAGCAACGTTCGCGGCGGCCTGAATGATTTCAGCGCTTCCGGCGTTGGTACCGGAGATGATCAGCGGTTTTTTCGCACCTGCGAGGGCCTGAACAATCACGTCGACCTTGTTTTGCAGGTCGCGATCCAGTTCAACGGCCGGAGAGTTGCTGTCCAGCGCGTGGGCAATGGCAAAGCCCAGTCGCGCCTGGTCTTCAACCGGCGCGCAGTAGGTCCACGCGGCAATATCGTCCAGACGGGTGTTGTCGACGTTAGTCACAAACAGAGGATGTTTAGCGCGCTGGCCGATGTTCAGAATCGCCGCAATCTGCCAGTCAGCCACTTTCTGCGCCGCTGCCATTTCACGTGCTTTACCCTTCACCGCCTGACGAACCGCCAGAGCCGCGCGGGCGCCGGTCTGCGTCAGGTCTTCACCCAGCACCAGAACCGCATCATAGGATTCGATTTCGCGCAGCGCTGGCGTATGAACGCCGCCTTCACGCAGCACCTTCAGCACCAGCTGGAGACGTTCCTGCTCGCCCTGAGCGATACCGGTATAGAAGTTTTCCGCACCCACCAGCTCGCGCAGCGCAAAGTTGCTTTCGATGCTGGCGCGCGGGGAGCCGATGCCGATCACTTTCTTCGACTGGCGCAGAATATCTGCCGCGCCCTGCATCGCCTGCTCGGCGTTGAGGGTGATGACGTCGTCGCCACGGCGCTGAACCGGCTGACGCGGACGGTCTTTCAGGTTCACGTAGCCATAGCCGAAACGACCGCGGTCGCAGAGGAAGTAGTGGTTAACGGTACCGTTGTAACGGTTTTCGATACGACGCAGTTCGCCGTAACGCTCGCCCGGGCTGGTGTTACAGCCGAGGGAACACTGCTGGCAGATGCTTGGCGCAAACTGCATGTCCCATTTACGGTTGTAGCGCTCGGAGTGGGTTTTATCCGTGAATACGCCGGTCGGACAGATTTCTACCAGGTTACCGGAGAATTCGCTCTCGAGCGTACCGTCTTCCGGACGACCGAAGTAGACGTTGTCGTGCGCGCCATACACGCCCAGATCCTGACCGTCTGCATAGTCTTTGTAGTAACGCACGCAGCGGTAGCAGGCGATGCAGCGGTTCATTTCGTGCGAGATGAACGGCCCCAGATCCTGGTTACGGTGGGTACGCTTGGTAAAGCGATAGCGACGGAAGCTGTGACCGGTCATGACGGTCATATCCTGAAGGTGGCAGTTACCGCCCTCTTCACAAACCGGACAGTCGTGCGGGTGGTTGGTCATCAGCCACTCCACCACGCTTTCACGGAACTGTTTGGCTTCTTCGTCATCAATCGAAATAAAGGTGCCTTCGGCGGCTGGCGTCATACAGGACATCACCAGGCGACCACGCGTGTCTTCCGCGTTTTGATATTGCTTCACCGCACACTGGCGGCAAGCACCGACGCTGCCCAGCGCCGGATGCCAGCAAAAGTACGGAATATCGAGGCCAAGAGACAGACAAGCTTCCAGCAGGTTGTCCGCCCCGTTGACTTCGTATTCTTTGCCGTCTACATGAATCGTAGCCATTAGCATGCTTCCAGTTGGCTCAGTCGAAACCGAGCGTTAATCAAAATTCTTGTCGTTACCAGCGCGCTTTCAGCAGGTTCGGCTGAATACCATTTATCGAATGGGTATTGCTGAACGGCTGCTTGATGCCTGCTTCGAATTCGTCGCGGAAATATTTAATCGCGCTTTGCAGTGGCTCGACGGCACCCGGTGCGTGGGCGCAGAAGGTTTTACCTGGCCCCAGGAATCGACACAGTTGCTCAAGTGTCTCGATATCGCCCGGCTGACCTTCGCCACGCTCGATAGCACGCAGGATCTTCACGCTCCACGGCAGACCGTCACGGCACGGTGTACACCAGCCGCAGGACTCACGGGCGAAGAACTCTTCCAGGTTACGCACCAGCGAGACCATGCCGATCTCGTGGTCGACGGCCATCGCCAGCGCCGTACCCAGACGGCTGCCCGCTTTACCAATGCTTTCGAACTCCATTGGCAGATCAAGGTGGGCTTCGGTCAGGAAGTCCGTCCCCGCCCCGCCCGGCTGCCAGGCTTTGAATTTCAGGCCATCGCGCATGCCGCCTGCGTAGTCTTCAAGAATTTCGCGTGCGGTGGTGCCAAACGGCAGTTCCCAGACGCCAGGGTTCTTCACGCGCCCGGAGAAGCCCATCAGCTTGGTACCCGCATCTTTGCTTGAGGAGATGCCCTGATACCACTCCACGCCGTTCGCGAGGATAGCCGGGACGTTACACAGGGTTTCGACGTTGTTGACGCAGGTCGGTTTACCCCATACGCCGGAGCTTGCCGGGAACGGTGGCTTGGAACGCGGGTTCGCACGGCGACCCTCCAGGGAGTTAATCAGCGCGGTTTCTTCCCCGCAGATATAACGCCCGGCACCGGTGTGCACGAACAGCTCGAAGTCAAACCCGGTGCCCAGGATATTTTTACCCAGAAGGCCGGCTTCGGTGGCTTCGGCAATGGCGCGACGCAGGTTTTCAGCCGCTTCGATGTACTCACCGCGCAGGAAGATGTAGCCACGGTACGCTTTCAGCGCAAACGCGGAGATCAGCATGCCTTCCACCAGCAGGTGCGGCAGCTGCTCCATCAGCAGACGGTCTTTATAGGTGCCCGGCTCCATTTCATCGGCGTTACACAGCAGGTAACGGATGTTCATGGATTCATCTTTTGGCATCAGGCTCCACTTCAGACCGGTGGAAAAGCCCGCACCGCCGCGCCCTTTCAGGCCAGCGTCTTTTACAGCGTTTACGATCTCATCCGGCGCCATGCCGCCAAGGGCCTTACGCGCGCCGGCGTAGCCGTTTTTGCTCTGATATTCATCGAGCCATACCGGCTGTTTGTCATCGCGCAGACGCCAGGTCAGCGGATGCGTCTCAGCAGTACGAATTACAGTTTTCATTTGTACTGCTCCAGCAGGTCAGGAATCGCTTCCGGCGTCAGATGGCTGTGAGTGTCCTCATCAATCATCATGGTCGGCCCCTTGTCGCAGTTACCCAGGCAGCAGGTTGGCAGCAGAGTAAAGCGTCCATCGAACGTGGTCTGGCCCGGCTTGATATTGAGCTTTTTCTCAATCGCAGCCTGAATGCCCTGATAGCCGGTAATGTGGCAGACGACGCTGTCACAGTAGCGGATCACATGGCGGCCTACCGGCTGACGGAAGATCTGGCTGTAGAACGTGGCTACGCCCTCTACGTCACTTGCCGGAATGCCCAGCACTTTTGCGATCTCGTAGATCGCCCCATCCGGCACCCAACCACGCTGTTTCTGTACGATTTTCAGCGCTTCAATGGACGCCGCACGCGGGTCTTCGTAGTGGTGCATCTCGTGCTCAATGGCGGCACGCTCTGCTTCACTCAGCTCAAAAGCCTCGGTTTGTGGTTGTTGATTCTCGTGCATAATTAGCGGTCCACATCTGACATAACAAAATCGATACTACCCAGATACACAATCAGGTCGGAGACCAGACTGCCGCGAATGGCGGCCGGGATCTGCTGCAAGTGCGCGAAGCTTGGCGTACGCACGCGGGTACGGTAGCTCATGGTGCTGCCGTCACTGGTGAGGTAGTAGCTGTTGATACCCTTGGTCGCTTCAATCATCTGGAAGGATTCTTGTGCCGGCATGACCGGGCCCCAGGAAACTTGCAGGAAGTGGGTGATTAGGGTTTCGATATGTTGCAGCGTGCGCTCTTTCGGTGGCGGCGTCGTCAGCGGGTGATCCGCCTTGAACGGGCCTTCCGGCATGTTGTTGAGGCACTGCTCAAGAATGCGCAGGCTCTGGCGCAGCTCTTCCACTTTCAGCATCACGCGGGTGTAGCAGTCGGAAACGCCGCCGCCCACCGGGACTTCAAAGTCGAAGTTCTCGTAGCCAGAGTAAGGACGGGCTTTACGCACGTCGAAGTCAATACCGGTCGCGCGCAGGCCTGCACCTGTGGTCCCCCACTCCAGCGCTTCTTTCGCGCCGTAGGCCGCAACGCCCTGGGAACGGCCCTTCAGGATGGAGTTACGCAGCGCGGCTTTCTCGTAAGACGCCAGACGTTTCGGCATCCAGTCGAGGAATTCACGCAGCAGTCGGTCCCAGCCGCGCGGCAGATCGTGCGCCACACCGCCGATACGGAACCAGGCCGGGTGCATACGGAAGCCGGTAATCGCTTCAACCAGATCGTAGATTTTCTGACGATCGGTAAAGGCGAAGAAGACCGGAGTCATCGCGCCGACGTCCTGAATGAACGTGGAGATGTACAGCAGGTGGCTGTTAATACGGAACAGTTCAGACAGCATCACGCGAATCACGTTAACGCGATCCGGGACGGTGATACCTGCCAGTTTCTCAACGGCCAGCACGTAAGGCATTTCGTTTACGCAGCCGCCGAGGTATTCGATACGGTCGGTATACGGAATGTAGCTGTGCCAGGACTGACGCTCGCCCATCTTCTCAGCACCACGGTGGTGGTAGCCGATGTCAGGGACGCAGTCGACAATCTCTTCGCCGTCAAGCTGAAGAATTATACGGAACGCACCGTGCGCAGACGGGTGGTTCGGACCGAGGTTGAGGAACATGAAGTCCTCGTTTTCGGTACCGCGCTTCATGCCCCAGTCTTCCGGCTTGAAGGTCAGCGCTTCCATCTCCAGATCCTGCTTGGCTTTGGTCAGCTCAAACGGGTCAAATTCGGTGGCACGTGCCGGATAGTCTTTACGCAGCGGGTGGCCGGTCCAGGTCTGCGGCATCATGATGCGCGTCAGGTGCGGGTGGCCGTCGAAGGTCATGCCGAACATTTCCCAGGTTTCACGCTCGTACCAGTTAGCGTTAGGGAAAAGTTTGGTGATCGTCGGCAGATGCATGTCGTTTTCAGACAATGCCACCTTGAGCATGATATCCGTGTTGCGGTCTATTGATATCAGGTGGTAGAAAACGGAAAAATCCGCAGCAGGGAGGCCCTGGCGGTGCGTTCTCAGACGTTCGTCCATGCCGTGTAAGTCAAACAGCATGACGTAAGGTTTTGGCAATTTCTTGAGGAAATCGACAACTTCCAGTAATTGCTCACGCTTCACCCAAACAACGGGTACCCCGGTGCGGGTGGCCTGAACAGTAAAGGCATCCGGCCCAAAACGGTTGCGCAGTTCGCCAATGACGGGGTCATCGAGATGATCCCGGGTCTGCCAGGCAGCTTCTTGCGCGGTTAAGTCGGTCATATTGTTCACCATTGCAAATGGTCCGTGGTGACTGTTAAGCCTGGCTTCGCGCTATTTGAGTAGTGATATGCGAAGGTGTTCTCCAGGCCCACAGGCGCAAATTAAATTTCGTCAGGCGTACGCAGGTTGGTGACGGCAATACGTTCACCACGTTTACGCTCGCGCTCGGACTGCATGTTCGCGCGATAGACACCCTGATCGCCAACAACCCATGAGAGTGGGCGGCGTTCTTTACCGATTGACTCCTGGAGCAGCATCAGCGCCTGCATGTAGGCCTCTGGACGCGGCGGGCAGCCCGGGATGTAAACGTCCACCGGAATGAACTTATCAACGCCCTGCACAACGGAATAAATGTCGTACATACCGCCGGAGTTTGCACATGCACCCATGGAGATAACCCATTTTGGCTCCAGCATCTGGTCATAAAGACGCTGAATAACCGGTGCCATTTTGGTAAAGCAGGTCCCGGCCACCACCATCAGGTCAGCCTGACGTGGAGAAGCACGCAGTACCTCGGCCCCAAAACGCGCAACGTCATGCACCGCAGTGAATGACGTCACCATTTCAACGTAGCAGCAAGAAAGGCCAAAGTTGTAGGGCCAGATGGAGTTCTTACGACCCCAGTTGACCATATCGTGCATGGCATGCTCAAGCTTGCCCATGTACACGCTTTTGTTGACTTCTTGCTCCAGGGGGTCAGTTACGATCTCCTGTTTTTGCAGGGGGTAACGGTCATTCTCACCGTTAGGATCTATGCGGGTGAGCGTATAATCCATCTTATTGCCTCGCTGTTACTGCTGACGATTAGAGATACTGTTTTCCGGATTGATGTGTTCACGGCGTGAACGCACAGGTGTCCAGTCCAGCGCGCCAATACGCACCAGATAAACCAGACCGGCCAGTAACACTAAAATGAAAATTGCGGCCTCGACAAAGCCCACCCAACCACTTTCGCGAATGGAAGTAGACCACGCGAAGAGATAAAGCGCTTCCACGTCAAAAATGACGAAGAACATGGCTACCAGGTAGAACTTGGCAGACAGGCGTAAGCGAGCGGTACCTACGGAATCAATACCTGATTCGAAAGGTGTGTTTTTGTGCCTTGCGCGGGCGCGACCGCCCAGGAACCAGCCGCCGACTAACATCAGGCAGCACAGGCCAATGGCTACAATAAGAAAGATTGCGAATGCCCAGTGATGAGCGATGACTTCTGTGGATGTTGACATACTCATTGCTTACTCATCAAAAGTGATACCGACGACACTGCTCTTGCTGGCAGATGGGCATCACATCGATTCATGGGGAGGAACAAAATAACCTTACACTAACTGTCAGAAATGAGACATAGACAGCAAAATGATGGGGTTTTTTACTCCTATCTATAACCTTTTGTCAACTTTAACAAAGGTTTCTTCACATTAAATTACATCGAGCGATTCTCATTAACATTTGGTGCCCTTTAACCCTGGTGGCCAGGTGACTTTACGTCAAATGCATCTTGTTGAATCGTGTCCGTTTTGGAAGTAAAAAAAATAACCCTCCTATTTTGACAGGATTTGCCAACGATTCCTCCCCCTAAATAGGAGTATTTTCTTGATCTGAGACACGCTTTTGTTAATTCAATCAAAAAAACAGCAACATATTTCCTGTTTTTTTAACATCGGCAGGGTATGAGGGAAGATAGAACAGCTATTGTTCACATATTAATCAAAAGCATTTTTCTTATTGATAATTAAGCGCTATTTCACTTATCCACACGCCTCCTGCGGTTATGAATAGCAAAAAAAACCACTCGCATGAAAAAATCATGCGAGTGGCTCTTTTTTACACTTACATTTTGTTACGAGAATTTTGAGGAAACGATCACTCAAAATCCCCTTCCACGATCAGCGAGTCATCCCCTCCTTCAGGAGTAGCATGCGCGTACTGCCATGGATTGTGGTAGTTTTGCATTGCTTCGAATACCACCTTTGCCAGCTCGTTGTTGCTGCCGGCGTTATGGCACAGCATGTACTCCGTATCCGGCAGCGAGGGAAGCCCCTCTGATTTGCCCAGCACGCGCAGGTCGGGGCTCATCATCTCAACCGGACGGGCCGTTACGCCAAGCCCGGCCTTCACCGCCGCTCGCACTGCGGGCAACGTGGACGCCACGTACGCCAGACGCCAGGGGATACTGGCCTCGTTGAGCGCAGCCAGCACCATATCGCGGAACGGACTGGGATCGTCCAGCAGAACCAGGGGTATTGGCTCACCTTGTTGCAATACGTACTCCGCGGCACAGTACCAGTGCGTAGGAGAAGTACGCAGCGTCAGGCAGTCAAACTGGCCGGGTCGATGCGTGGTGACCACCAGGTCAACCTCGTTCTCTTTCAGCATCTCAACCATGAAGGCGTTGCGTTTAACGCTAACGTCCAGGGCAAGCTTCGGATAAACCGAGCTAATTCGATTGAGAAGGAAAGGTAAAATGGTATCTGCTGATTCATCTGACGCCCCTAATGTTAACACTCCCTGAAGGTTGCTAAACATTAATGACATACAGGCTTCATCATTAAAGCGCAGTATCTTCCTGGCATAACCCAGAAGCTGAATACCATGTTCTGTTAAAAGCTTATTACGTCCATGGCGCGCAAAAAGCTCTTTACCAACCAGTTGTTCCAGTCGCTGCATTTGCTGACTTACGGCGGACTGGGTACGGCATACTGCGGCAGCAGCTGCTGCAAAAGTGTTGAGATCGGCGACCGCAACAAACGTTCTCAGCAGATCGAGGTCGAGATTCATTATCGGACGATTTGCATTTATCATATCTTTTCACTTTCAGGTTGCTCGTGCGGAGCTGCCCGGGTTGAAGCTGTGTGTAACGGTTAAGCAATTCCTTCTGAAGTGTTTCCCTCGCATCCCGGCCCGGCAGACTGCCTGACAGATAGTTATTGTACTGTGGTATATCAACAGTCAGAAATCACGTTTCATGACGTTATTTTTATTCTCTTGCGTTCAGGTTATTTCGTTGTGTGCAGGTAGATGTAAATTCCATAAAGAGTAAGACATGTTTTCTGCCATCTATATCGCAGCGTTGCCAACGTCGCAAGATGTGACTTACCCAATCGGCCAGAGATAACTTTAACAATAACAATCGATTAATACAGGAAAGCAGAATCCGATATACGTAACAGGCCTATCGCTCTGCTGCATTCCCGAAACACATCTTAACCCAAATCCACTATATTTATAAGTCTTATTGCACTAATACGGATTTAACGCCAATGATAAGCAACTACACTCTTTTTATTAAAATTAACGAAAGTTGCATTTTCGTCGTTAATAATAAATAAAGTTTAATTTAGATTCAGGCCAATCATTAATAACCCTTAACATTAATTTCACATGGGTAACTTTTAACCTGGCTTTGCTAATATGGCAATCTGTATCTGAGCATTCAGGTTTTACGAATGGTCACTCAGAGGGACTACTGCCTCAGCCCGGATCGTCTTTTTATTTACCTCAGAATAATATTAATACTTATATGCTATTTTCAGCACAAAAAACCCAGCAATAAGCGTAATCACGGTGATTTCAGGCACAAAATCACTCCGTCATTAGATTAAGCGATCACAGCGGCACTGCCCGACTGGACAAAATCTTCTTCTGTGCGCCCTTCAAAACGAGGCGCGGTGGGAGTACATTGTTCCGTGCTGCTTCCACGGCAGGAAGTTGCAATAATAGCGAAAAGGTTAAAGGTTCATGTCCCCTATCGAAAAATCCAGCAAGCTCGACAACGTCTGTTACGACATCCGTGGCCCGGTACTCAAAGAGGCAAAACGCCTTGAAGAGGAAGGCAATAAGGTTCTGAAACTCAACATCGGCAACCCCGCGCCATTTGGTTTTGAAGCGCCGGATGAGATCCTGGTGGATGTGATCCGTAACCTGCCAACGGCACAAGGCTATTGTGATTCAAAAGGCCTTTACTCCGCCCGTAAAGCCATTATGCAGCACTACCAGGCTCGCGGAATGCGCGACGTCACCGTTGAAGATATCTACATTGGCAACGGCGTCTCGGAACTGATCGTTCAGGCGATGCAGGCGCTGCTGAACAGCGGTGACGAAATGCTGGTTCCCGCGCCGGACTATCCGCTGTGGACCGCTGCCGTATCGCTCTCCAGCGGTAAAGCGGTACATTATCTTTGCGACGAATCCTCTGACTGGTTCCCGGATCTGGACGACATTCGCGCGAAAATTACGCCACGCACGCGGGGTATTGTGATCATCAACCCGAACAACCCGACGGGCGCGGTCTATTCAAAAGAGCTGCTGATGGAGATCGTCGAGATCGCCCGCCAGCACAACCTGATCATCTTTGCTGATGAAATCTACGACAAGATCCTGTACGACGCGGCGCAGCACCACTCTATCGCCGCGCTGGCGCCCGACCTGCTGACCGTCACCTTTAACGGCCTGTCTAAAACCTACCGCGTGGCCGGTTTCCGTCAGGGCTGGATGGTGCTGAACGGTCCGAAAAAACATGCGAAAGGCTACATTGAAGGGCTGGAGATGCTGGCATCCATGCGTCTGTGCGCCAACGTACCGGCACAGCATGCGATCCAGACGGCGCTCGGTGGCTATCAAAGCATCAGCGAGTTCATCGTCCCGGGCGGCCGTCTGTATGAACAGCGCAACCGCGCATGGGAATTGATTAACGACATCCCGGGTGTTTCCTGCGTAAAGCCTAACGGCGCGCTGTATATGTTCCCGAAAATCGACGCGAAGCGCTTTAATATTCACGACGACCAGAAAATGGTGCTCGACTTCCTGTTGCAGGAAAAAGTGCTGCTGGTTCAGGGTACGGCGTTTAACTGGCCGTGGCCGGATCACGTGCGTATCGTGACCCTGCCGCGCGAAGACGATCTTGAGATGGCCATCAGCCGCTTCGGGCGCTTCCTCTCCGGGTATCATCAGTAACTGGCCTTTCTGCCGGGTGGCGCTGCGCCTGCCCGGCCTGCACCATCCGCAAATTTGCATCTTCCCTCCCCTCCCCGCACAATGAAGTCTGTCGCAGTGAAGACATAAGGTAACCTATGAGTCAGAGTCATTTTTTTGCCCACCTCTCCCGCCTGAAACTCATCAACCGCTGGCCGCTGATGCGCAACGTACGCACTGAAAACGTGTCAGAGCACAGTTTGCAGGTTGCCATGGTCGCGCACGCGCTGGCCGCGATTAAAAATCGCAAATTCAACGGACAGGTGAATGCCGAGCGTATCGCCCTGCTGGCGATGTACCACGACGCCTCGGAAGTGCTGACCGGGGATCTGCCCACGCCGGTAAAATACTTCAATTCGCAGATTGCGCAGGAATATAAGGCCATCGAGAAGATTGCCCAGCAGAAACTGATCGACATGGTGCCCGAAGAGCTGCGCGATATCTTCGAGCCGCTGATCGACGAGCATCAGTACACGGATGAGGAAAAATCCCTGGTCAAGCAGGCCGATGCGCTGTGCGCCTACCTGAAATGTCTGGAAGAGCTGTCCGCCGGGAATAACGAATTCCTGCTGGCGAAATCGCGCCTGGAGAAAACGCTGGCATCCCGCCGCAGCGAGGAGATGGACTACTTTATGCGCGTGTTTGTGCCAAGCTTCCATCTGTCGCTGGATGAGATCAGTCAGGATTCGCCGCTGTAATTTATTGCCCAGCGGCGCTGCGCTTGCAGGGCCTACGGCCGGGTAAGGCGTAGCCGCCACCCGGCGATGTTCTCAGAACGGGAATAACACCGGAATCAGCACCACGCATACCAGCATCACCAGCACGGTGAACGGCACGCCAATCTTCACGAAGTCGCTGAACTTATAGTTCCCCGGCCCCAGCACCAGCGTATTGACCGGAGAAGAGACCGGCGTCATAAACGCCGCGGACGCCGCCATCGCCACCATCATCGCAAACGGATACGGCGAAACGCCCATGGATTTCGCCATGGCCAGCGCAATGGGCGCCATCAGCACCGCCGTGGCGGTATTGGAGATGAACAAACCAATGGTGGCACACATGACGAACAGGCAAATCATCATCAGGTACGGGCCATACCCCCCGCCCGCATCCATCAAGCCTTTAACGATCAGATCGACCCCGCCGGTTTTCTGAAGCGCCAGGGCAAACGGCATCATCCCGACAATAAGAATAATGCTCGGCCAGTGAATCGCCTTGTAAGCGCTTTCGGCGTCGATACAGCGGAATTTGCCCATCAGCAGACAGGCAATTATCGCCGCCACCGGGTTAGGGATCTCGTCGGTCAGCATCAGCGCGACCATCAGCACCAGACAAAAAATCGCGTGCGGCGCCTGGCTGTGCGCCGGGGATGCATCGCTCTCTTCAATCGGCATATTCAGCACCACAAAGTCGCGGCCTTTCTGCCCGAGCTGGCTAATCAGCTTCCAGTTGCCGACCACGAGGAAAATATCACCCAGCAGGATCGGCTCGTCCACGACTGCCCCTTCAAGGGCCACGCCATCGCGCTTCAGGCCCACCACGTTCAGCCCGTAGCGGGTACGAAAGCCGATTTCGCGCACGGTTTTGCCCAATAATTCTGATTCCGGAATCAGGGAGACCTCGGCCATCCCCACATCCAGCGCCTGGTCGGAGAAATACTCGCCGCGCAGCACCATCGGCTCCAGCAGCTGCTCGCTACAGAACTCTCGCAGATCCACGTCCGCCGTGGACATATCGATCAGCAGGACGTCACGCGCGCGGAACTCTGATACCCCGTTCACGTTAACGATCACCCGACGAAAACGACGCCAGCGCTCAACCCCGATGACGTTCGCGCCGTATCGTTCGCGTAGCTTGAGGTCATCCAGCCGCTGCCCCACCATCGGCGACCCCGGGCGGATGGCCAGACGCCGGGCGCGCCCGGTCAGACGGTACTCTTTAATCAGATCGCGGAAAGAGCGCCGCTTCCAGCCCTCTTTGGCTATGTCCTGCTTCTCCCCTTTCAGCGCGAAACGGGTCAGTAGCATATAGATAATGCCCATCACCAGCACCACCAGGCCGATCGGCGTGACGCTGAAAAAGCTAAACCCCTCAAGCCCCTCACGGATCAGCTCGCTGTTCACGACGAGGTTCGGCGGCGTCGCGACCAGCGTCATCATGCCGCTGATGAGCCCGGCGAAGCTTAACGGCATCATCAGCCGCGACGGAGAGATCTGCATTCTCATGCAGACGCTCAGCACCACCGGAATAAAGATGGCCACGACCCCCGTTGAGCTCATAAACGCGCCCAGCCCGGCAACCGTCAGCATCAGGTAAATCAGCATTTTGGTTTCGCTGCTGCCCGCCACCTTAACCAGCCACGACCCCATCATCGTCGCCACGCCGGTGCGGACCAGCCCGTCGCCGATGATAAACAGGGCGGCAATCAAAATGACGTTGGGGTCGCTAAACCCGGAAAAGGCTTCCGGCAGGGAAAGCGTACCGCTCAGAACAAACGCAACAATCACAAACAGGGCGACGGCATCCATGCGCACCTTGCCCGTGGCAAACAGAATGATGGCGATTAACAGCAGGCTCAGGACCCAAATCAGTTCACCGTTCACAACATGTCCTTGTCAGTGGAGGAGAAGCCATTCTGCCATAAAAAAAGCCCCGGTAATGCGGGGCTAAATCATGGGATTACATTTTTAGCGAGACGGTTACGATCCCGTCAGAGGCCTTCGAGACGTCGATGGCGGTCAGGGTGTTAATCACAAAATCCGCCTCCTCCAGCCGGGGGGAACCCGCCGGTACGTTAACGGCAATGACGTGGCTCCCGGCATTCAGACCGGCCAGAACGCCTGCCGCCGCGTCTTCCACCACCACGCACTCCGCAGGGGCAAGGCCCAGCAGTTCAGCGCCGAGCAGAAACGCATCCGGTTCAGGCTTGCCGCGCTTCACGCGCTCAGCGGTAATGAACACGTCCGGCGTCGGTAAACCGGCCGCCTTATGACGGGCATGCGCGACGGGAATCGAGCCGGAGGTGACGATAGCCCACGGGATCTGCGCTTCATTCAGGTGCTCAAGCAGTTCGCGCGCACCGGGCAGCGCGGTAATGCCGTCGGTGTCGGTGGCTTCAATCTGCTCCAGATAGCTGAACTCCGCCTGGATTTCTTCCTCAGAACCTCCCGCCAGGAAGTGCCGCAATGACGTAATGGCCTGTTTGCCATGGATAAAATTCAGTACGTCCTGATGGTCGATGCCGTGCCGGTCGGCCCAGTGGCACCACGAGCGTTCCACCACCGGCAGCGAATCCACCAGCGTACCGTCCAGATCAAACAGAAAACCTTTACACTGCACACGCACCTCCGTCAGGCATTAATGATTTGTTGAATTTCGTTGCTGCTTAAATGGTACTGACGCGGACAGGCGTGCCACGCGCTCAGCATACGTTGATATTTATCCCACATGGGAGTCTGGGCGTTGAAGCCGTGCGTACCCGCATCAAAATGGGTGTAGCGCCCTTCGGTATTCACCATAAAGCGCACATAGCTCAGATAGCGCGCTTCCGTCGCGGCATCAAAGCCCAGGAACGTCACGCGGCGCTCGTCAATGGATTGCCGATCTTTCAGGTTAGTCCAGGACACATGCAGCGCGTGGTACATCTCCATTATGTCGATAACGATACGGCAGGTTTCTTCTTTCAGCTCGCCAAATTCGCGATCCAGTTCGCGCATTTGCAAGCCAAAGCCACGTTCGACAATGGTTTGCAGGCGGCTGTAGCGCGCAGCGTTATCGGGATCAAGCATAGTCATCATCTTGTACTGGTTAGACAAAATCAGACGTTGAGCATGGGTCATTTCCATCTTTCGACTCCTGTAGCGCATTGCACTGTAAAAAAAAGACACGGTAACTGACTGTTACTGTGCCTTCTTTTGATCGTCGTTTCGATGATCAATCACAAGTCATCGAGGAATGTTTTATCAAGCTGTTTAAACGCGCGCTTTAACGTGTCCGCCAGCGCCTGATAGTCCGGCTTGCCTTCAACCGGGGCGAGCGCCTGCCCGGCCTCCTCCAGTTTTCCACGCACTTCATAAAACCAGTGTAAAATAGAAGGCGGAAGTGGCGTGACGGAACGTTTACCTAACCACCACAACCCCTGCATCGGCAGGCTTAACGCAAAGAGCGCCGTCGCGACGGCAGGCCCAAGCTGTCCACCTAATGCTATCTGCCAGCACAGGGTAAAGACGGCAACAGGAGGCATAAAGCGGATCGCATAGCGCGTGGCGCGGATGGTACGGTTCTCAATAAACATCGGTGCCAGGCGCTTTTCCATCGGCCACGTCTTAGCGTAATGCTGTCCCCGACGAAACAGACTAAAAAAATTTACGGACGGGATTTCGGGTGTCGACATGGCTGTACCTCAACTTCACATATAAAAATTAAAATTTTCGTGCAAAACCACAACAGGCTATGACAACGTTCAAAATATTTTGTCATCGCTACCCCGTATCGGGTATCCTGTGCCAGCCTGATAGGGCCGTAGACGAGAAGCGTTAACTCGTCAAATTATCGCATATTATGCCATTGTCTGAAAAATGTTCAAAATGGCTTAAAATCATAGGTATTTCTTCCATCCTGCCAGAATGTTCGTTTGGCATGATGTTAATCATAAACGTCTGGGTCAGCTTGCGTTACGCTTTTAGGCTCATTGACGTTTTTTTAGCCACGTATCAATTATAGGTACTTCCATGTCGAGTAAGTTAGTACTGGTTCTGAACTGCGGTAGCTCTTCACTGAAATTCGCCATCATCGATGCGCTCAACGGTGACGAGTACCTCTCTGGTTTGGCCGAATGTTTCCATCTGCCTGAAGCACGTATCAAGTGGAAGATGGACGGCAGCAAACAAGAAGCGGCTTTAGGTGCAGGCGCCGCTCACAGTGAAGCGCTGAACTTTATCGTTAACACTATTCTGGCACAAAAACCAGAACTGTCTGCTCAGCTGACTGCGATTGGTCACCGTATCGTCCACGGCGGCGAAAAATACACCAGTTCCGTGGTGATTGACGACTCTGTGATCCAGGGCATCAAAGACTCTGCGTCTTTCGCACCGCTGCATAACCCGGCTCACCTGATCGGTATCTCTGAAGCACTGAAATCCTTCCCGAATCTGAAAGACAAAAACGTGGCCGTGTTTGACACCGCGTTCCATCAGACCATGCCGGAAGAGTCTTACCTCTATGCCCTGCCGTACAGCCTGTATAAAGAGCACGGCGTACGTCGTTACGGCGCACACGGCACCAGCCACTTCTATGTGACTCAGGAAGCCGCAAAAGTACTGAACAAGCCGGTTGACGAAGTCAACATCATCACCTGCCACCTGGGCAACGGTGGTTCTGTTTCTGCTATCCGCAACGGCAAGTGTGTTGACACCTCTATGGGTCTGACCCCGCTGGAAGGTCTGGTGATGGGTACCCGTTCCGGTGATATCGACCCGGCGATCATCTTCCACCTGCACGACACCCTGGGCATGAGCGTTGACGACATCAACAAAATGCTGACCAAAGAGTCTGGCCTGCTGGGTCTGACCGAAGTCACCAGCGACTGCCGTTACGTTGAAGACAACTACGACAGCAAAGAAGACGCTAAGCGTGCAATGGACGTTTACTGCCACCGTCTGGCGAAGTACATCGGTTCTTACACCGCACTGATGGACGGTCGTCTGGATGCGGTTATCTTCACCGGCGGCATCGGTGAGAACGCGGCAATGGTACGTGAGCTGTCCCTGGGCAAACTGGGCGTACTGGGCTTCGAAGTCGATCACGAGCGTAACCTGGCTGCCCGTTTCGGCAAGTCTGGCTTCATCAACAAAGAAGGCACCCGCCCGGCTATCGTTATCCCAACTAACGAAGAGCTGGTCATCGCGCAAGACGCGTGCCGCCTGACTGCCTGATTCCACACCGCCAGCAATGCTGGCGGTGCTGTTTTGTAGCCCGCCCAACGCGGCGGTAACGAAAGAGGATAAACCGTGTCCCGTACTATTATGCTGATCCCTACCGGAACCAGCGTCGGCCTGACCAGCGTCAGCCTCGGCGTGATCCGCGCTATGGAACGCAAAGGCGTTCGTCTGAGCGTCTTTAAGCCTATCGCCCAGCCTCGTGCCGGTGGCGATGCGCCAGACCAGACCACCACCATCGTGCGTAAGAATTCCAATCTTCCTGCGGCTGAACCGCTGAAGATGAGCCACGTTGAGTCTCTGCTCTCCAGCAACCAGAAAGACGTGCTGATGGAAGAGATCATCGCCAACTACCACGCTAACGCGCAGGACGCGGAAGTGGTGCTGGTTGAAGGCCTGGTCCCGACCCGTAAACACCAGTTTGCCCAGTCCCTGAACTTTGAAATCGCGAAAACACTGAACGCAGAGATCGTTTTCGTGATGTCCCAGGGTACGGATACCCCAGAGCAGCTGAAAGAGCGTATCGAACTGACGCGCAGCAGCTTCGGCGGTGCGAAAAACACTAGCATCACCGGCGTGATCGTTAACAAACTGAACGCACCGGTTGATGAACAGGGCCGTACGCGTCCTGACCTGTCCGAAATCTTCGACGACTCATCCAAAGCGAAAGTTATCAAGGTTGACCCGGCTAAGCTGCAAGATTCCAGCCCACTGCCTGTTCTGGGCGCGGTGCCATGGAGCTTCGATCTGATTGCCACCCGTGCAATCGATATGGCGCGTCACCTGAACGCTACCGTGATCAACGAAGGCGATATCAACACCCGCCGCGTGAAGTCCGTGACCTTCTGTGCGCGCAGCATTCCGCACATGCTGGAGCACTTCCGCGCAGGTTCCCTGCTGGTGACCTCCGCAGACCGTCCGGACGTGCTGGTTGCTGCCTGCCTGGCGGCGATGAACGGCGTGGAAATCGGTGCAATTCTGCTGACCGGCGGCTACGAAATGGACGCGCGTATCAGCAAGCTGTGCGAACGTGCGTTCGCGACCGGCCTGCCGGTCTTCATGGTGAACACCAACACCTGGCAGACCTCCCTGAGCCTGCAAAGCTTCAACCTGGAAGTGCCGGTTGATGACCACGAACGTATCGAGAAGGTTCAGGAATACGTTGCGGGTTACATCGACGCAGACTGGATTGAATCCCTGACCGCGACCTCCGAGCGCAGCCGCCGTCTGTCTCCTCCAGCCTTCCGCTACCAGCTGACCGAGCTGGCGCGTAAAGCGGGCAAACGCGTGGTTCTGCCAGAAGGCGACGAACCACGTACCGTTAAAGCGGCGGCCATCTGTGCTGAGCGCGGTATCGCGACCTGTGTGCTGCTGGGTAATCCGGATGAGATCAACCGCGTTGCGGCGTCTCAGGGCGTTGAGCTGGGCGCTGGCATCGAAATCGTTGATCCTGACGTGGTCCGCGAAAGCTATGTTGCCCGTCTGGTTGAGCTGCGTAAGAACAAAGGCATGACCGAAGCCGTTGCGCGCGAGCAGCTGGAAGACAACGTGGTGCTGGGCACGCTGATGCTGGAGCAGGACGAAGTTGACGGTCTGGTTTCCGGTGCGGTTCACACCACCGCGAACACCATCCGCCCACCGTTGCAGCTGATCAAAACCGCACCGGGCAGCTCTCTGGTTTCCTCCGTGTTCTTCATGCTGCTGCCTGAACAGGTTTACGTTTACGGCGACTGCGCGATCAACCCGGATCCAACCGCAGAGCAGCTGGCAGAAATCGCTATCCAGTCTGCTGACTCCGCGACTGCCTTCGGTATTGAACCGCGCGTAGCGATGCTCTCCTACTCCACCGGCACCTCTGGTGCAGGCAGCGACGTAGAGAAAGTCCGTGAAGCAACCCGCATTGCGCAGGAAAAACGTCCCGATCTGATGATCGACGGCCCGCTCCAGTACGATGCTGCCGTCATGGCTGACGTGGCGAAATCTAAAGCGCCAAACTCGCCGGTTGCAGGTCGCGCTACCGTGTTCATCTTCCCGGATCTGAACACCGGTAACACCACCTATAAAGCGGTACAGCGTTCAGCAGACCTGATCTCCATCGGGCCAATGCTGCAAGGCATGCGCAAACCTGTGAACGACCTGTCCCGTGGTGCGCTGGTTGACGATATCGTCTACACCATCGCGCTGACGGCGATCCAGTCTTCGCAGCAGCAGCAGTAATGTTAAAAAGCCCGGTGGCGCTAGCGCTTACCGGGCCTATGGTTTTGTAGGCCGGATAAGCGAAGCGCCATCCGGCAAGAAAGGCGACCACTTAACCGGTCGCCTTTTTTTATTACAGCAGCTCCCGCGCCGCCGACACAATGTCATGCGCCGTCAGGCCATACTCTTTTTGCAGGAAGTCCTGCGTGCCCACCTGGCCATAACGTTCCTTCACACCTACCCGACGCATAGGCACCGGACAGGTTTCCACCAGCACTTCCGCCACCGCCGATCCCAGCCCGTTGTGAATGCTGTGGTTTTCGCAGGTCACAATACGCCCGGTTTTCTCGGCGTAGTTTTTCACCAGCATCCGATCGATGGGCTTCAGGGTAAACATGTCGATGACCGCTGCGCTTACCCCCTCCTGTTCAAGCTGGCGCGCCGCTTCCAGCGCTTCCGCCACCATAATGCCGTTGGCAATTAGCGTGATATCGCTTCCCTCGCGCAGCACGTTGCCCTTGCCGATAGTGAAGGTCGAGCCCGGCGCATAGACGCTCGGCGCCTGCTTGCGGATGGTACGCACCCAGTAGAAGCCTTCCAGGTCGATAAGCTGACGCAGCACGTCGTCGAACATCACCGCGTCGGTGACTTCCAGCACCACAGAATGCGCCAGACCGCGCACGATGCCCATATCCTCGAACGACATGTGCGTCCCGCCGTTGTGGCAGGCCGTCACGCCCGCATCCGAAGCAATCACCTTCACGTTATTGCGCTGGTAGTCCAGGGACATAAACAGCTGGTCGAAGCAGCGACGGCTGGCGAAGGCGGTAAAGGTATGGACGAAGGGCTTACGTCCGGTGAGCGACAGCCCGGCGGCCGTTCCGATCACGTTGGCCTCCATAATGCCGCAGTTGATGACGTGCTGTGGATAATCCCGCGCTACGCCGTCCATCGCCATCGAACTCATCAGGTCCGCCTCAAGCGCAACGATCTCGCTCCCGGCCTCAATCTGCCTGGCCACAAAGCCCGCGTAGACCTTACGCATCTCAACCGAATCTTTCTGTCCTGCCGGTGCAACCTTAATCATGTGAAGCCTCCAGTTGGCGAATCGTCTCGTTGAGCGCCGCTTTGCTCTCCTCGTTTAATCGCAGGTGATGCGAATTACTGAGCTGTTCCAGGTACGGCACCCCCTGCCCTTTGATGCTGTCGAGGATCACCACCCGCGGACGCGCATCGGCCTCAGGGATCGGTAAAGTCACCTTCAGCAGTGCCGGAATGTCGTCCCCTTTGACCGTCACCACGTCAAAGCCAAAGGCACGGAATTTGCCCTCCAGGTCGAAGGCACAGATAATTTCGTCCAGTTCACCGTCGAGCTGCTGTTTGTTCCAGTCCACGAACACGGTCAGGTTGTTCAGTCGATGGTGAGCGATAAACTGGAAGGCTTCCCAGCACTGGCCTTCGTTTAGCTCCCCGTCACCGACGATGCAGAACACGCGGTTTGGCCTTCCTGCCAGCTTGTGCGACAGCGCCATGCCGCCCGCAATCGAGATCCCCTGCCCCAGCGAACCGGTGGTGGCATCCACGCCGCGGGTTTTCAGGCGGTCCGGGTGGCTGGGCAGACGCGTTCCGTTCTGGTTCAGCGTGCTCAGCTCTTCAACCGGGAAGTAGCCCTTAATCGCCAGCGTGCTGTAGAGCGCCGGGCCCGCATGGCCTTTCGACAGCACAAAGTAATCGCGCTCTGGCCAGTCCGGGTCGGCCGGGTCTATTTTCATCACCGCACCGTACAGCACCGCCAGCGTTTCAACGACTGACATGCTGCCGCCGTAGTGGCCAAAGCCCAGCTGCGTCAGGGATTTCAGGGTCTCAAGACGGATCTGACGCGCCAGTTCGGTTATCTCATTCTCATTCATGATTTGGCTCCGGGGTTTTCCTGCGCGTTACCGCCCGCAGGTTTGTTTTTAGCGAAGATGTTGTAAGCCACCAGCAGCGCGAACAACACAACAACCAGTCCGGTGATGGCAAGCGGCGACAGGAAGCGCGCAAGATTGCCGAGCACAATCCCGACCGCACCAAAATCAGCGTCCGAGAAGGTGGTATTCGCAAAGCCAATCGCGCCCAGAACAGGCAGCAGGAGGACCGGCAGGAAGGTGATCAGCAGGCCATTGGCAAACGCGCCAATCATCGCCCCGCGACGTCCGCCAGTGGCGTTTCCAAACACGCCCGCCGTCGCACCGGTGAAGAAATGCGGCACCACGCCCGGGAGGATCAGCACCCAGCTAAACTGACCGCAGATCAACAAGCCCACAATCCCACCGAGGAAGCTGAACAGGAAGCCAATCAGCACCGCGTTTGGCGCATACGGGTAGACCACCGGGCAGTCCAGCGCAGGCCGCGCGTTCGGCACCAGTTTTTCAGAGAAGCCGGTAAAGGCCGGGACGATTTCCGCCAGAATCAGGCGTACGCCTTGCAGGATAATGAAGACGCCTGCTGCGAAGGTGATCGCCATGATAATGGCGTACACCAGGTAGTTTTGCCCGCCACTGAAGGTGGACTCCACGTACTCGCGCCCGGCGCTCACCGCCATGATCAGGTAGATAATCATCATGGTCAGGGAAATTGAGATCGAGCTGTCACGCAGGAAGCTGAGGTTCTTCGGCAGGTTCATCTCTTCGGTTGAGCGGGAGCCTTTGCCGACCCTGCTGCCAATCCAGCCGGACAGCACGTAGCCCAGCGTACCGAAATGCCCGAAGGCGATCTCATCGTTGCCGGTGATACGCTTCATATAGCGCTGCGCAATCGCCGGGAAGAAGGCCATAATCAGGCCGAGGATCAGTGAACCGGTAAAGACCAGCCCTACTCCCTCGAAGCCTGCGACCGTCAGGATCACGCCGATCATGCACGCCATGTAGAAGGTGTGGTGCCCGGTCAGGAAGATATACTTCAGGCGGGTAAAGCGCGCGACGATAATATTCGCCACCATCCCGAAGGCCATAATTAGCGCAGTCGAGGCACCGTATTTTTCCAGGGCAATGGATACAATCGCTTCATTGTTGGGAATAATGCCCTGAATATTAAAAGCGTGCTCAAACATACCGCCTAACGGATTTAAAGAGCCTACCAGCACGGTGGCGCCACCGCCCAGAACAATAAAGCCAAGAATGGTTTTAATCGTGCCTTTTACCACATCAGAAAAGGCTTTTTTCTGCGCGACAAGACCAATTAAGGCAATTAACCCTACCAGGACTGAAGGGACTTTTAAAATATCAACAACGAAATTCAGCGTTTCAAGGATAAACATATCCACCTCGCCTAATCAGGATTATTGTCTTTCGAACCAGGCGCGCAGCTGCGCTTCGAGTTCGTTGATATCGATAATATTGTTGATGACCACCAGCTGGCTTTCCGGCACGCTGGCGCTGGCCGCAATGTCTTTCGCCATCACAAACAGGTCCGCCGCGCCCGGCGTGGCCGAGGAGAGGTCGGAGTGTTCCACCTCGGCCTCAATCTCCAGTTTTTTGAGCACCTTTTTAATATTCATTTCGACCATAAAACTGCTGCCCAGGCCGGAGCCGCAAATAGCCATAATTTTCATTGTTATCCCCTTTTTTGAGTAGAGTACGCCCCATCACGCTGACGCGTAATGTTGAGATGAAACGGATTAAAGAATTAAATCAGAAGCGGTCGATGATGGTTTTTATCTCCTCCAGCGTGTTCGCCCGGTGTAATTCAGTCATATCCTCGTCGCTGGAAAATAATTCCGCTAACGCCGAAATCATTTCGATATGGCTATGTTTGTCCGGCGCCGCCAGCATTACAATCACATCGACGGGGTCAAACTCACCGGCACCAAAAGAGACGCCCTGTTTCAGTTTTAATAATGACAGACCGAGACCTTTCGCTCCCTCTTCCGGCCTTGCATGCGGCATTGCCAGGCCGGGAGCCAGTACATAGTAGGGTCCTAGCGCGTGGTGCTGCTCGATGATCGCCGTGACGTATTCCGGCGCAATCACCTGCAAATCCAGCAGCGGTTTCGCGCACAGCTCCAGCGCCTGCGGCCAGTTTTCAACGCTATCCTGTAGCGTTATGGTTGTATCATATATCCACTTTTTGAGCACTTTTCACTCCCGCTAAAGCCCAGACATGGGCAAACTCTATTCAACCCGTCAATCAATGACTGCGATCGCGATCACAAAGATAGCGCTACCAATGACTAACATGCAGAACTGTGATAGCGCTATCAAATTGCTATCATGGTGTGAAAACACAGCAAAAAAAGGGATTTAAGGCGTATACTGCCTGTCACGTAAAATAAGGATGAAACTGACTCACGTCCTGTCAGCAGGAAGATGTATGTCTTTAACCCGAAAACGCCGCAGTACCGGAAAAGTAACGCTCGCGGATGTCGCGCAGCTTGCCGGCGTAGGCACGATGACCGTTTCCCGTGCTCTCCGCACGCCCGAACAGGTTTCCGATAAACTGCGTGAAAAAATTGAAGCTGCGGTGCAGGAGCTGGGTTACATGCCCAATCTTGCCGCCAGCGCGCTGGCATCAGCGTCGTCATGGACGATTGCGATGGTTGTTCCCAATCTTTCCGAAGCTGGATGTTCCGAGATGTTCGCCGGGCTACAGCAGGTGCTTCAGCCTGCGGGCTACCAGATCATGCTGGCGGAATCTCAGCACCGTCTTGAACAGGAAGAGAAACTGCTAGAAACGCTGCTGGCATCGAATATCGCCGCGGCAATATTGCTTAGCGTTGAACACTCCGATACCGTGCGGCACTGGCTTAAAAACGCCTCTATCCCGGTGATGGAAATGGGTGCGATGCGTGCCGATCCGATTGATATGAATATCGGGATTGATAATGTCGCCGCCATGTATGAACTCACAGAAATGGTGATCCAGCGCGGCTACCAGAATATCGGCCTGCTGTGTGCTAACCAGGAGCAGTGGATTTTTCAGCAGCATTTGCAGGGCTGGTACAAGGCGATGCTGCGCCACCATATGTCGCCGAACAGGGTGATTAATGCCGCCATGCCGCCGAACTTCTCTACCGGCGCGGCGCAACTGCCCGAGTTCCTTCTGGCGTGGCCGGAGCTGGACGCGCTGGTGTGCGTGTCCGATGAGCTGGCCTGCGGCGCGCTGTATGAGTGCCAGCGTCGGCGCATCAAAGTGCCGGACGATTTAGCGGTGGTGGGCTTTGGCGACAGCGACGTCAGCCGCGTCTGTCAGCCGCCGCTGACGACGATGGCGGTGCCGCATCGCAAGATTGGTATTGAAGCCGGGAAAGCGTTACTGGAACGACTGAACGACGGGGGCTGGCGCGACCATAAGCCCATCGCGTCCAGCCTGTGCCTGCGGGAAAGCTGTTAAGGCTTACTCAGCCTCTTCCTCTTTCTCCGCTCTATTTTCCGGTTTAGCGGATTCGTTTTTGGCGTTGCGGGTCATCCACAGCGCCAGTGCTTTTAAGGAATCCGGCGTGAACTCGTCGCAACGCGCGGTGATCTCTTCCGGCGTCATCCAGCTGACTTCGCTCACTTCCTCTTCCTGCAAGGCGAAAGGCCCATGGGAAACGCAGCTAAACAGCCCGCCCCAGACGCGGCAATGCTCATCTTCA
Source organism: Enterobacter cloacae complex sp. P15RS (assembly GCF_014895905.1). Lineage (NCBI taxonomy): Bacteria > Pseudomonadati > Pseudomonadota > Gammaproteobacteria > Enterobacterales > Enterobacteriaceae > Enterobacter > Enterobacter cloacae complex sp. P15RS. The sequence goes on from NZ_JADBQL010000016.1 coordinate 199,908, forward strand.
AAATAAAACTGGCCGTGCTCGGCAAACGGCACGCCAGCGATACCTAACTCTTCTTCCGCTTCACGACGCGCGGAATCCAGCAGCACTTCATCGGCCTGCACGACGCCACCCGCTGTGGCATCCAGCATACCAGGAAGAAAATCTTTGGTGTCAGTGCGACGCTGGACCAGAATCTTGCCCATGCCGTCATGAACAACGATGTACGTCGCGCGGTGACGCAGACGCTCCGCACGCATTTGTTCGCGGCTGGCCTGCGCGATCACTTCATTTTCTTCGCTGACAATGTCAACCCATTCAGTACTTGCCAAATGATTCTGCTCCACCATCGGGAAACCTTCTCGTCTAAGCGCTCTTTCGGCGCGTTTGCAGTTGAGGTGTAACTTACGGATTAATCGCTATCTGTGCAATAACTTGCTGATCATTAAGTGCTATAACGCTTAATGTACCATCTTCGTACATGCCATAGCTTGCCGGGTAACCGCCCTTTGGAATGCTGACGGACCCGGGGTTGAAGTAATAAATGCCTTCACGTTTTTCCGCCACCGGAATATGAGTATGGCCAGAAACCAGGACATCGCCAGCGGCGAGTGATGGCAGGTTATCCGGGCCGAACAGGTGCCCATGGGTCAGGAACAAACGGCTGTTTTCCATCAGCACCTGTTGCCAGGGAGCGGTAATGGGAAAGTGCAGCAGCATCTGGTCAACTTCGCTGTCACAGTTGCCGCGCACGGCAATGATGCGCGAAGCGTGCTGATTCAATTTTTCCGCCACCTGCGCGGGGGCATAGCCTTCCGGCAGCGCATTGCGCGGGCCATGGTTTAATACATCACCCAGGATGACCAGCCATTGCGCCCCGCTTTGGGCAAACAGCGAAAGCACGCGTTCGGTCGCGGGCAGCGATCCATGGATATCCGACGCAAACATCAGTTTCATCAGTTACTCCTCCGAAAATCAGACTGCCCCTATCATACCTCAAGCGCCTCGTCCGATCAGCCCGCGCGCTTAGCGGAGAGTGCCACATAGCGCTGCACCGACGCGCGTTGCCACTGGAACCCGGCATAATCCACCAGCAGCTGCGGGACGGCATCTCCGTTGAGGATCAGGCGATTGAGCATCAGCGCCAGATCGGCGTCGGCAATACACCACTCGCCAAACAGGTTCGGACTGCCGTGAGCCAGCAGCGAGGAGGCCGTCTCAATCAACTTTTGCGCGCTGGCTTCCCCCTCCGCGCTGAGCGCCGGCTTTTTGACGCCGGCGAAGACCACGTCCGTGGAGCGCTCGACGCGAATCGGCACCAGATCGCTGCGCAGCCACGCCTGGATCTGACGGGCGCGGGCGCGCTTTTGCAGATCGTGAGGATAGATGCGTTCCCACTCTGGCGGAGCAAAGCGATCTTCCAGATACTCGTCAATCGCCGAGGATTCGCTCAGCTCAAAGCCGTCAATCTCCAGCACGGGAACCCGTCGGGTAAGCGCGTAGCCCTGCCACTGGGGCTTCAGATGTTCGCCGCTGTCCAGGTCAATAGTTTTCAGATTCACGGCGAGCCCCTTTTCAGCCAGCGCCACGTAAACGCTCATAACATAAGGAGAAAAGAAGTTCGCATCGGACCACAACATTATTACAGGCTGGCTCATGACATCCTCATTAACTGATTGGTTTTCACTCAACATATAATCTCTTTGCCTCGCTGTCACCTGATGAAAACTCACGATTTTCTGCCAGCACCTATACTGTTTTTTCATGGCAACACTCTTCACACTGACAGGAGTTGAGAATGATCGATCTCTATTATGCCCCCACCCCGAATGGCCATAAGATCACCCTCTTTCTCGAAGAAGCCGAAGTGGAGTACCGGATCGTTCGCGTAGATATCAGTAAAGGGGACCAGTTCCGCCCCGTTTTTTTGGCCATATCGCCCAACAATAAAATTCCGGCCATTATTGATAACCTGCCCTCTGATGGCGGCAAACCGTTAAGCCTGTTTGAGTCCGGAGAGATTTTGCTCTATCTGGCGGAAAAAACCGGCAAGCTCCTGAGCGGTGAACTGCGCGAGCGTCACCAGACCCTTCAGTGGCTGTTCTGGCAGTCAAGCGGCCTGGGGCCCATGCTGGGGCAGAACCACCACTTTACCGCGTATGCGCCGCAGACTATCCCTTACGCCATTGAGCGATACCAGGTCGAAACCCAGCGTCTGTACGGTGTTCTGAACCGTCGGCTGGAAAAATCACCGTGGCTCGGTGGTGAGCATTACAGCATCGCCGATATCGCCTGCTGGCCGTGGATCAACACCCATGAACGCCACCGGATCGACCTGGCCTCTTATCCGGCGGTGAACAACTGGTTTGAGCGCATCAGGACCCGACCGGCCACCGAACGTGCGATGCAAAAAATCCATCAGATTTGAGCCTGCGCCCCGTTGGGTACAGGTGTTCTCCTCATGTATGATGAGGCAGAAATACTGACACGGAGAAGACCTGCAATGTCCCAGCATGACGCTATTATTCGTATAAAAAACTTACGCTTACGCACGTTCATCGGTATTAAAGAGGAGGAGATCGCTAATCGCCAGGATATCGTGGTGAATGTGGTGATCCATTACCCGGCAGACAAGGCGCGCGCCAGCGAGGATATCAACGACGCGCTGAACTATCGCACGATCACCAAAAGCATCATCCAGTACGTTGAGAACAACCGTTTTGCGCTACTGGAAAAATTAACTCAGGATGTGCTCGATATCGCACGCGAACACCACTGGGTCACTTATGCTGAAGTAGAGATCGATAAACTTCACGCTCTGCGCTACGCCGACTCCGTCTCGATGACGTTAAGCTGGCAGCGCCAGGCGTAAACCTGGAGGTAGTATGAAGATTCTGCTCACCGGCGGTACGGGCCTGATTGGTCGCCATCTCATTCCACGCTTGCAGGCGTTGCATCACGACATCACCGTGGTCACGCGCAGCCCGGAGAAAGCCCGTCAGGTGCTGGGTGCCGGCGTTGAGATCTGGAAAGGCCTGGCGGAACGGCAGGATCTGAACGGCTTTGACGCCGTCATTAACCTCGCGGGTGAACCTATTGCCGATAAACGCTGGACCGAAGAGCAAAAGCAGCGTTTATGCAGCAGCCGCTGGAACATGACCGAAAAGCTGGTTGAGCTGATTCGCAACAGCGAGACGCCGCCTTCGGTGCTGATTTCCGGTTCTGCTACAGGCTACTATGGCGATCTCGGTGAAGTGGTGGTGACCGAAGAGGAGCCACCGCACAACGAGTTCACCCATAAACTCTGCGCCCAGTGGGAGCGCATCGCCTGCGCGGCGCAAAGCGATAATACCCGCGTCTGCCTGCTGCGTACCGGCGTGGTGCTTGCCCCGAAGGGCGGTATCCTCGGTAAAATGCTGCCGCCGTTTAAAATGGGGCTTGGCGGTCCTATCGGTAACGGACGGCAGTATCTGGCGTGGATCCATATCGACGATATGGTCAACGGCATTCTCTGGCTGCTGGATAACGACCTGCGCGGGCCGTTTAACATGGTGTCTCCGTATCCGGTACGTAATGAGCAGTTTGCTCATGCCCTGGGCCATGCCCTGCATCGCCCGGCGGTGCTGCGCGTGCCTGCGACGGCGATTCGGCTGCTGATGGGTGAATCGTCGGTGCTGGTGCTGGGCGGCCAGCGCGCGCTGCCAAAACGGCTGGAAGCGGCCGGATTTACGTTCCGCTGGTATGATTTAGAAGAGGCGCTGGGGGATGTAGTGCGGTGAATATGTTACAGTCATACGCCATGTCTGGATGATATGGCGTAACTATGGCAACCCTCACCACAACCCGGCTTCACCTCTCTCCTTTCGAACCCTCTGACTGGGCGTTCTTCCGCTCACTGCGTGAAGATCCCACCGTCATGCGCTACATGGCTGCTATCACGCCGGAAAAAGAGACGCGCCGCGTATTTGCCGCACGCCTGATGGCGGAGCATGTCTTCGTGATCCGTCTGCATAATGACGATACGCCGCTCGGGGATATCGGGCTGCAAATCAGCGCGGCGAACCGTGAAGAGGCGGATATTGGCTATACCGTGGTGCCTGCCGCGCAGGGTAAAGGTATTGCCAGTGAGGCGCTGCACGCGGTGTGTGACTACGCGTTTAACCAGACCGGCGTAAGGGCGATTAACGCGTACGTGCTGGCGGATAACGGCGGTTCGGTACGCGTGCTGGAGAAGGCCGGTTTTGTGCGTACGCAGGTGCTGGAGAAAGCATACGAGATTAACGGGGTGCGGTATGACGACTGGGTGTATCGGCTGGAGCGTGGTGCGCTCTGAATGCGTGGCGGCCTACGGTTTTTGTCGGCCCGGTAAGCGAAGCGCCACCGGGCAATTAAGCTGCACCGCCTTATGATGCCCTCTTTATTTCAGAGATCCCTTCAGGAACTGCTGCAAGCGCGGGCTTTGCGGGTTCGCCAGCACCTCATCAGGATGCCCCTGCTCCTCAATCTTGCCCTGATGCAGGAAGATAACGTGGTTAGAAACATTACGGGCGAAGCCCATCTCATGCGTCACCACCACCATCGTTTTGCCCTCTTCAGCCAGCTTCTGCATGATGCGCAGCACCTCGCCAACAAGTTCCGGGTCCAGCGCGGAGGTCGGTTCGTCAAACAGCAGAACTTCCGGCTCCATCGCCAGCGCGCGGGCAATGGAGACGCGCTGCTGCTGACCACCTGACAGGTGCACCGGGTACTTGATCTGCTGACGCTCGTCGATACCCACTTTCGCAAGGTATTTCACCGCACGCTCGCGGGCCTCCTGCTTGCTTAAGCCGAGCACCTGAACCGGCGCTTCCATCACGTTCTCCAGCACCGTCATGTGGCTCCAGAGGTTGAAGTGCTGGAACACCATCGTCAGGCGCGTACGCAGCAGGCGCAGCTGGTTTTTATCCGCCACTTTAAGCTGGCCGTCTTTATCACGGACCATATTAATGTTCTGTCCGCTCACCACAATCGAACCTTCGCTCGGCTTTTCGAGGAAGTTGATGCAGCGCAGGAAGGTACTTTTACCCGAACCTGATGAACCGATAATACTGATCACGTCGCCCGCGTTAGCCTCCAGCGACACCCCTTTCAGCACTTCATGTTCGCCGTAGCGCTTGTGCAAATCAATTACGTTTAATTTGTTCTCAGCCATCATAAATTCTCAGTGCGTCGACGGTTTTATATGCTGCAACCAGCGTTTCTCAGCCTTACGGAACAGGCTGATCAGGACGTAAGAAATGATCAAATAGAGCACTGCCGCAATGCCAAACGCCGTAAACGGCTGATAGGTCGCAGAGTTAATATCGCGCGCAATCTTTAACAGATCCGGTACCGTGGCGGTAAAGGCCAGTGCCGTTGAATGCAGCATTAAAATCACTTCGTTGCTGTACGCCGGCAGCGCAATACGCAGCGCTGAAGGCAGAATAATACAGCGGTAAAGCTTCACGGAGGAGAAGCCGTACGCGCGCGCCGCCTCGATCTCTCCGTGCGGCACGGAACGAATGGCACCGGCGAAGATCTCGGTGGTATAGGCGCAGGTATTGAGCGTCAGCGCCAGCACCGTACAGTTCAGGCCGCTGCGGAAGAACGCGTTCAGCATCTCGGTGCCTTTCACGATCTCAAGCGTGTACATCCCCGAATAGAACACCAGCAGTTGTACGTACAGCGGCGTACCGCGAAACACGTAGGTAAACAGCCAGATCGGGAACTGGATAAATTTATTGTTCGACACGCGGCCAATGGCCAAAAACACCGCCAGAATGCCGCCCATTACTACCGAGGAAATCAGCAGCCACAGCGTGATCGCCACGCCCGTGAAGCGGTAGCCGTCCGTCCACAGCAGGGATTTCCAGTACTCCTGAATAATATCAATCACAGGTCAGCCCTCTTCACACCCACGGAGTAGCGACGTTCGAGCAGAAGCAGCACACCATTGGAGACGGTCGTAAAGACCAGATAAATCACGCCGCAAACCACCGCAAAGTAGAACGGTTCCCAGGTGCTCTTACCCGCCAGCTGCGTGGCCTTCACCACGTCTTCCAGACCCAGCAGGGAGACCAGTGCCGTCGCCTTGAGAATAACCTGCCAGTTGTTGCCGATACCCGGCAGCGCGTAACGCATCATGGCCGGGAACATGATCCGGCGAAACGTTTGTGAGGAGGTAAAACCGTAGGCAGTCGCCGCTTCAATGTGTCCCTTCGGCACGGCCATGTACGCGCCGCGAAAGGTCTCGGTGAAGTAGGCGCCGTAGATAAAACCAAGGGTAATGATACCGGCCACCATCGGGTCGATATCGATCTGATCCATGCCGATGGCGTCCGTCACGCCGTTGAGTGCGATTTGCAGGCCATAAAAGATCAGCAGCATCAGCACAAGGTCAGGCACGCCGCGAATCAGCGTGGTATAGCCTTCAAATATCAGCGCCAGCGGTCTGTTGGCGGATAACTTTGCCCCCGCGCCCGCCAGGCCTATCAGCACCGCCAGCACCACGGAGCTGATGGCCAGCTCAAGGGTGACAAGCGCGCCCTGTAAAATAACGCCAGAAAATCCGTACAGCATACCGCGTGCCCTGTCGTCTCGTGAGTGGTGGAACCGTGTCTTTTCCCCTCCCGTAACGGGAGGGGCCGCACGTTATCAGACGGGGCGATTAGCCGCCGTAGACGTTAAAATCGAAGTACTTTTTCGCCAGCTTGTCGTAGGTACCGTCCGCGCGCATCTCGGCGAACGCTTTGTTCAGGGCTTCACGCAGTTCGTTGTCTTCTTTACGCAGGCCCATACCGGTGCCTACGCCAAAGAGTTTTTCATCCTTAATGGACGGACCGCCGAACTTGTAATCTTTACCCACAGGCTGCTTCAGGAAGCCTTCGCTTGCCGCCACTTCATCCTGGAATGCGGCATCAATGCGGCCTGCGGTCAGGTCTGCGTAGATATTTTCCTGGCCCTGGTAAGAGACAATTTCAATGCCCTTAGGCGCCCAGTGCTCGTTGCCGTAGGTTTCCTGCGTGGTCCCCTGCAACACGCCCACGCGTTTGCCTTTCAGAGACTCAAGGGTTGGCTGAATGTCAGAGGATTTCGCCACTACCAGACGTGAATCTGCCGCGTAGAGTTTGTCGGTGAAGGCAATCTCCTGCTGACGTTTTTCAGTGATGGAAAGGGAGGACATGATCACGTCGATTTTTTTGGCTTTCAGGGACGGGATCAGCGCATCCAGCGGGTTTTCAACGTAGGTACATTGCGCTTTAATGCGTTTGCACAGCTCGTTAGCCAGATCGATGTCAAAACCGACCAGTTCCCCCTTCGCATTCTTCGATTCGAAAGGTGCGTAGGTTGGATCAGTTCCAATACGAATTTTCTGCGGAATTGCTGCGAATGCCGCGGTGGCGCTGGAAAAGGCCAGTACCAGAGAAAGTGACAACACCAGTTTTTTCATATCTGTCCTCAACAAACTGTCTTAATACGAGATTTTACGACCACGGGGTGCCGTTAATGTGCCATTAATCGCCTCATTCAGGCAAAGATTAATGGCTCTGAACGGGAATTTTTGCATTTTAAATGCTTAACTATGCACACAGCGATCCAATACGGTGCAATAGATGCACCATACTGGAACATTACCCCGTGGGATGCACCACATCAGTGCATCCCGTTCAGGCATTAATCACCGTAGACGTTGAAATCGAAGTATTTCTTCGCCAGTTTGTCGTAGGTACCGTCTTTACGCAGCTCGTTAAACGCTTTGTCGAAGGCGGCTTTCAGCTCGGTATCATCCTTACGCAGGCCAATACCGGTGCCGTCGCCAAAGTATTTTTTATCTTTAACTGACGGGCCAGCAAAGGCGTACTCTTTACCCGCAGGCTGCTTCAGGAAGCCTTCGCTCGCGGCAACTTCATCCTGGAACGCGGCATCCAGACGGCCCGCCGCCAGGTCAGAGTAGATCAGATCCTGGTTCTGGTAGGCGACCACATCGACGCCCTTCTCGCGCCAGTTGGCGTTCGCGTAGCCTTCCTGGGTTGAGCCCTGAAGCACGCCAACATGCTTACCTTTCAGCGAGTCGATGGTCGGCTGGATTGGGGAGCCTTTCGCGGCAATCAGACGTGAATCGGCAGCGTAGAGCTTCTCAGAGAAGGCGATCTCCTGCTGACGTTTTTCCGTGATGGAGAGAGAAGAGATAATGGCATCAATTTTCTTGGCTTTCAGCGATGGGATCAGCGCGTCAAAGTCACTGCCCACCCATGTGCATTTCACTTCCATGCGTTTGCACATCTCATTTCCCAGATCGATATCAAACCCCACGAAATCGCCCTTCGCATCCTTGGATGAGAATGGCGCGTAGGTTGCGTCTGTACCGATACGAACTGTCTGTGGAAGCGCTGCATAACTGCCTGCTGCTGCACTCAAGCCCACGAGCAAAGACAGAGCCAGAACCGTCTTCTTCATACATTTACCCTCAAGAACCGTGATTTTATTATGGTTTATGTTGTGTGTTGTGTTGCAGGCTGCTCTTGCAGGTCTTATGCCACATTGTCGTCGGGTTCAGACTACGACGTTAAATATGTTAATAAAACGTTGCGATACTGCCTTAATGGTGAAAGATAGCAGGTCTGCCGAACGAACCGGAAAGAGAAAAAGGGAAAAAGCGAATTAAATGTCGAGGATATGATCGCGGTTGCAGTTTTGCCCTGAAACAGGGCAAATTGGCTTTTCATGCACCCTGGTTGTGCACGGCTTCACGTACCCTGCCAGCGGACAAAGAGATCTTCAGGCAGGTCAATATCGAACTGATCCAGTACGCGGTTAACGGTCTGATTGATGACATCGTCCAGCGTCTGCGGGCGATGATAGAACGCAGGAACCGGGGGCATAATCACCGCGCCCAGTTCGGCGGCCTGCGTCATCAGGCGCAGATGTCCCAGGTGCAGCGGGGTTTCGCGCACGCACAGCACCAGAGGGCGACGCTCTTTCAGCACCACGTCTGCCGCACGCGTCACCAGCGTGTCGGTATAGCTGTTTACAATGCCGGAAAGGGTTTTAATCGAACAGGGCAAAATAACCATGCCGGCCGTTTTAAACGAGCCTGAAGAGATGCTGGCGGCGATATCGCGGGCATCGTGCACAACGTCAGCCAGGGCCTGAACGTCGCGCAGAGAGAGAGCGGTTTCAAGAGAGAGGGTCTGGCGCGCCGCCTGGCTCATCACCAGATGGGTTTCTACGCCTGCAACGTCACGCAGCACCTGTAACAGCCGGACGCCGTAAATCGCGCCGCTGGCGCCGCTGATCCCTACAATGAGTCGTTTCATGATTTTTGCCCTTGCTGATTTCAGGGCAGACTGTGCAGGATTTTACGGGGAGTTGCAAGTGAGGGCGAGCGCCCTCACCTGCACAGGCATCAACCTTCGTTGTGCATCTCTAAGCTTTCGAGATCGTTTTGCAGCTGGACGGCTTTCGCATCGTCGTTACGCAGCGAATCAAGGTAGTCGAGATACTGCTGGTCAACGTCTTTCGTCACGTAGATGCCATTGAACACCGAGCATTCGAACTGCTGGATATCCGGGTTCTCGGCGCGCACCGCGTCGATCAGGTCGTTCAGATCCTGGAAAATCAGGCCGTCGGCCCCGATAATCTGACGGATTTCGTCCACTTCGCGACCGTGAGCAATCAGCTCGTTGGCGGTTGGCATATCAATACCGTACACGTTCGGGAAGCGGATTTCCGGCGCCGCAGAGGCGAGATACACTTTCTTCGCGCCGGCTTCGCGCGCCATCTCGATGATCTGCTCGGACGTCGTGCCGCGCACGATGGAGTCATCCACCAGCAGCACGTTCTTGTCGCGGAACTCGGCACGGTTAGCGTTGAGCTTGCGACGTACGGACTTACGGCGCAGCTGCTGGCCGGGCATGATGAAGGTACGGCCAACGTAGCGGTTTTTCACGAAGCCCTGACGGTACGGCTTGTCCAGAATGCGGGCGATCTCCAGCGCGATGTCGCAGGAGGTTTCCGGAATCGGTATCACCACGTCGATGTCGAGATCGTCCCACTCGCGGGCAATCTTCTCGCCCAGCTTCGTGCCCATGTTGACGCGCGCGCTGTAAACGGAAATCTTGTCGATGAACGAGTCCGGACGAGCGAAGTAGACGTATTCGAACAGGCACGGGTTGCTCACCGGGTTGTCGGCGCACTGGCGGGTAAACAGCTGGCCCTTCTCGGTGATGTAAACCGCTTCGCCCGGCGCAACGTCACGCAGGAACTCGAAGCCCAGCGTGTCCAGCGCCACGCTTTCGGAGGCCACCATGTACTCGGAACGGCCATCGCCGAGGTCGCGCTTGCCGAGCACCAGCGGGCGGATCCCGTTTGGATCGCGGAAGGCCACCATGCCGTGACCGATAATCATCGCCACGCAGGCGTACGCGCCGCGGATCTGGCGGTTTGTCGCGGCAACGGCGGCAAAGATGTTATCGGCTTCCAGCGGGTAGTGGCGGAAGTTATCCAGCTCGCTGGCAAAGATATTGAGCAGGATTTCAGAATCAGAGGTGGTGTTAATGTGGCGACGTTTCTCTTCAAACAGCTTTTTACGCAGCTCGTGGGCGTTGGTCAGGTTGCCGTTGTGGGCAAGCGTGATGCCATACGGGGAGTTAACGTAAAAAGGCTGAGCCTCAGAGGCGCTGGAACTGCCAGCAGTAGGATAACGAACGTGACCGATCCCCATATTACCTTGCAGACGCTGCATATGGCGGGCTTCAAACACATCGTTTACCAGGCCGTTCGCCTTACGTAAACGGAAGCAGTTGTTTGCATCAATGGTGATGATACCCGCAGCATCCTGCCCACGGTGCTGAAGCACCGTTAACGCGTCATAAATCGACTGGTTTACCGGCATGAAACCGGCGATACCGACAATACCGCACATTCGTCTTTTCCTCGTTAAGCCACATCTCAGGGTTTATGCCCTGGGCAAGAAACTCGACGAGCTTTGCAGATAGTCAAAGAACCATCTGATGATGAAGCTGAACTCCGGAATGAGCTGCGATTTCTGCCAGTCTTCACTTTTGGAGAACCCGGTAAAGGTATCCAGGAAGAACAGGATCGCGGCCACAATCAGCACGCCTCGCAACGCACCGAAACAGATGCCGAGCACCCTGTCCGTCCCTGACAGACCGGTTTTCTCGACCAGCTGGCCTATCACATAGTTGACGATAGCGCCGACAATCAGCGTCGCGATAAACAGCAGCGCGATAGCGATTCCGTTTCGGACCAGTTCATCTTCAAAGCCCGTGAACCAGACAGACAGGTAAGTGTAGTAATGACTGGCAACAAAGAAAGCACAACCCCAGGTTACCAGCGATAACGCTTCACGAACAAAGCCACGGATCAGGCTAACCAGACAGGAAAAACCAATCACCGCAATGATGGCGTAATCAATCCAGACCATATGTGTCCCACGATTTAACGCCCTGTCATCCAGTTCGGGGCGAATTCTAACAGAAAAAGAAAACGTTTGCGTAGGGATTTCCTTCCCATGCGTAAATAAAAAAGGCGCTGAAAAAATGCTCAACGCCGTTGGCTTATTACGTCTCTTTGGACGTCTGCCATTCCCCCTCACCCTAACCTTCTCCCCTTTGGGAAGAGGGCCGGGGTGAGGGGGAAAACTTATCAGTTTGCGCTGTAGTTCATCACCACGCCGCTCAGGCCGGAGATCTGCTTCAGCTCGCCAAGCGAACCTTTGAGCTTATCTTTAGACGCATCCGGCCCCACGAGGATACGGGTAATTTTACCCTGCACCGGCGTGGTGGGTGAAGTATAAACACGGTATCCCGCGCCGCGCAGTTTACTCACGATCTCATTGACCTTATCAGCGTTTTTCAACGCACCCAGCTGAACGACATAGGCTTTGCCCGTCGGGGCAGCCTCCTGCTGGGCCTGTCTGGCCGGTGGCGGCGTTTCCGTTGCCGCCGCCAGCTGCTCGGCCGCTTTGTCACGCTGCGGTTTAGGCTGCGTTTTCTCTACCGGCTTCGGTTTTTCAACCGGTTTAGGTTGCTCTACCGGTACGGGATCGATTTCAACGTTGTTATTTGCAGCCAGACGCGACGGGTCAAGAGACGGCGCGGCTGCATCGCCTGCACGCACCTCTTCCGCTGCGCCTTCAGGCGGCTGGGCAGGTAGCGCCTGCGTTGCCGCGGGCAGCATGTCGGGCTCGTCGCGGTCGCCCGGTTTTGGCACCAGCGGAATAGCCGCAAATTCATCCTGGTAATGCTTTTTCTGCCCGTCGAGCAGCCCCGGGAGAATAATCACCCCGAGCGCGACCAGCACAATGGTTCCTGTTAAACGGTTCTGAAACTTACTCGCCACCGGTTCTCCCCGCCTCCATCACTTCCATGACATGTGCCACCGTGTGGAATGACCCACACACCAGCACGGTATCTTCTGGTTTAGCTTCCGCCATCGCGGCGCGCCAGGCCGAAACCACGCTGTCGTAGATTTCGCCTTTGCCGAGATGTTCCATTAATTGCTCAGCAGTCGCGCCACGCGGCCCCTCCAGAGGAGCACAATACCAGCTATCGACCACACTCTCCATGCAGGCCAGCGTGCCGCCGATATCTTTATCATGAAGCATACCGATAACCGCCAGCACGCGCCCGGTTTTTGGTAACGATTTGAGACGTCCTGCGAGGTACGCCGCCGCGTGCGGGTTATGCGCCACGTCCAGAATCAGACGCGGTGACTCGCTCACAATCTGGAAACGCCCTGGCAGCAGCGCGTTCTGAATACCGTCGCGGATCGCCTGCTCGCTCACCGTTAATCCGCTGGCGCGCAGTGCGGCCAGCGCGGTCGCTGCGTTAGGCTGTGGCACCTGCGGCAGCGGCAGATTCTCCAGCACGCCCTGCGCATCGCTAAAGCGCCAGCCGTGGCCCTGAACCTCATACTGCCAGTCCACGCCACGACGCAGCAACCGGGCACCCTTCTCTTTCGCCACATCGGCAATGGTGTGCGGCATGTCCGGCTCGCCGACCACGGCGGGCTTATTCGCCCGGAAAATACCGGCCTTCTCGCGGCCAATGCTTTCGCGGTCTGGCCCCAGCCAGTCGGTGTGATCCAGCGCGATGCTGGTCACGACCGCGACATCCGCATCCACCATGTTTGTCGCGTCCAGTCGCCCACCCAGCCCGACTTCCAGGATCACCACGTCCAGCTGCGCCTGCTTAAACAGCCACAGCGCCGACAGGGTGCCGTATTCGAAATAGGTTAGTGACGTTTCGCCGCGCGCCGCTTCGATAGCGGCAAACGATGCCGTGTGGGCAGATTCCGCCAGCTCGGCGTTTTGCACCCGCACGCGCTCGGTATAGCGCACCAGATGCGGAGAGCTGTAAACGCCGACCTTATAGCCGGCAGCCATCAGGACAGATTCCAGCGTGCGGCAGGTGGTGCCTTTCCCGTTAGTGCCGGCGACGGTAAACACGAACGGCGCGGGTTTCAGCACGTCGAGACGCGCGGCAACCTGGCTTACGCGCTCAAGGCCCATGTCGATGGTTTTACTGTGCAGGTTTTCCAGATAAGAAAGCCACGCGGCCAGGGGCGACGTGGCTTGAGGAATGCTTTTATTTTCCATGATGCCCGGTTGTCATTAACGGTTTAGAAAGCAAAAGGGCAGCGCCATTCGGCCCTGCCCTTTTCAGTTATCAGGCCTCGGGTTCCTGATCCGGTACGACCACGCCTTCGCGCGGCTCGTCCGGGTTAGGCGCTGGCAGATTCATCAGCTTCGCCAGAATGCTGGCCAGCTTGAGGCGCATTTCCGGACGGCGGACGATCATATCGATAGCGCCTTTCTCAATGAGGAACTCACTGCGCTGGAAGCCCGGCGGCAGTTTCTCACGTACGGTCTGTTCGATAACGCGAGGACCGGCAAAGCCGATCAGCGCTTTTGGCTCAGCGATGTTCAGGTCGCCCAGCATTGCGAAGCTTGCAGAGACGCCACCCATGGTTGGGTCGGTCAGTACCGAGATATACGGCAGACCGCGCTCCTGCATTTTCGCCAGCGCAGCGGAGGTTTTCGCCATCTGCATCAGAGACATCAGCGCTTCCTGCATACGCGCACCACCGGAGGCGGAGAAGCAGATCAGCGGGCAGTTGTCTTCCAGCGCCTGCTCAACGGCACGTACGAAACGCGCGCCGACCACGGAGCCCATTGAGCCGCCCATAAAGGAGAACTCAAACGCAGCGGCAACCACCGGCATTTCATGCAGGGTGCCCTTCATGACGATCAGCGCGTCTTTCTCGCCGGTCTCTTTCTGTGCAGAGGCCAGACGATCTTTGTATTTTTTGGAGTCGCGGAACTTGAGCACATCTTTTGGCTCCAGTTCGCTGCCCAGTTCTACCAGAGAACCTTCGTCCAGCAGGCTATGCAGGCGGTTGCGCGCCGACATACGCATGTGGTGGTCACACTTAGGACACACCTCAAGATTGCGTTCCAGCTCTGCACGATACAGAACCTGGCCGCAGCTATCACACTTCGTCCATACCCCTTCAGGAATGCTCGCTTTACGCGTCGGGGTAATGTTGCTTTTAATTCGTTCAATCCAGCTCATTGATAACCTTTCTGCCTGAACCTGGTCGTATGCCAGTTTTGCTGTAAGAGGCGAATAATGCCATTTTTGCCTCCAACAGACCATGAATGTTGCACATTAAAACATAACAGCCCGAAACTTTGGATAAAAAAGTGGTCGAACTGCCAGCGTGCATTTACTTCGCTTGTTTTGCTGCCGCGCGTTTGTGACGTATGATTTCGATAACACCCGGCAGAACGGAAAGCACAATAATCGCTACAATCAGTAACTTAAGGTTTTCCTGAACCACAGGCAGATCGCCAAACAGGTAGCCCGCATAGGTAAAGAGCAACACCCAAAGCAGTGCGCCCACCACGTTGTACATCGCAAAATGACGATAGGACATGTGGCCCATTCCCGCCACAAACGGTGCAAATGTGCGCACAATAGGCACAAAACGGGCAAGGATAATGGTTTTTCCGCCATGACGTTCATAGAACGCATGGGTCTTGTCTAAATAACTGCGGCGGAAAATCTTCGAGTCCGGATTACTGAACAACCGCTCGCCAAACACTCGCCCGATGGTGTAGTTGACCGCATCGCCAACAATTGCCGCGACGATCATCAGGACGACCATCAGATGGACGTTCAGGTCATTGGTTGGCAGTGCAGATAACGCACCGGCCACGAACAGCAGCGAATCTCCCGGCAGGAACGGCGTAACCACAAGGCCGGTTTCACAGAACAGAATGAGGAACAGAATGGCGTATACCCAGACGCCGTACTGCGCGACCAGCTCCGCCAGGTGAACATCAATGTGCAGGATGAAATCAATCAGAAAACGTATTACGTCCATATTGTCTAAGCCTTAATTGCACCTTTGTTTAGTCCGCTAAAAACAGCGGGCCCATTGGCGGTTTTGGCAGGTCGAACCGGTCCGGATAATCCACCGAAACCAGATACAGCCCTTCCGCTTTCGCCGTTGCTGCCGCAAGCGTTCTGTCCTTCGCTGCCAGCAGTTCTGCAATCCAGCTCTCCGGCTGGTGTCCGGCGCCCACTTCCATCAGGCTGCCCACGATATTCCGCACCATATGATGTACAAAGGCATTGGCTTTGATATCCACCACCACATACGCGCCATAACGACTGACGTTAATGTGCATGACGTTACGCCACGGCGTACGGGACTGACACTGCACCGCACGAAACGACGTAAAATCATTTTCTCCAATCAGGCACTGCGCCGCGCGATGCATGCGTTCTGCATCCAGCGGTTCATAAAAATGCGTTACGCCCTGGCTTAACACGGCCGGGCGCAGGCGCTGGTTGAAGATGACATAACGGTAGCGCCGCGCCGTCGCGCTGAAGCGCGCGTGAAAATCATCCGGCACAGCTTTCACCCAACGCACGGCAATGTCACCAGGTAAATTCGCATTTACACCCAGCGTCCAGGCCGCATCTTTGCGCACCGCAGAGGTTTCAAAGTGCACCACCTGCCCCGTGCCGTGAACCCCGGCATCGGTGCGGCCCGCACAGAAGACGCTGATCGGTTCGTTTGCTACCTGAGAGAGCGCTTTTTCCAGTTTTTCCTGGACGCTGCGCACCTCATTCTGACGCTGCCAGCCATAGTATTTACTGCCATCGTACTCAATGCCGAGGGCAATTCTGTGGACCGGCTTTTGTTCCACGTCTGACATCAGTACAGATACTCCTGCACCAGTTTTTCCGCGATTTTGACCGCCATCAGCGCGCCGCCAAAACGCACGTTGTCGGCAACGGACCAGAACTGCACCTGCTCCGGCATACCGTAATCGTTACGCACGCAGGCCACGGAGAGATGCGCGCTGCCGGTGGCATCGCCCACCTGCGTCGGGAATTCGCTCTCTTCGGAAAGGACAATGTCCTCACCGCGGCCAAACGCGTCGCGCGCTTCTTCAGCCGCCAATGGACGCAGGGCTTCAAAGCCGACCATCTGCGCATGGCCGTAAAAGACCGGAGACTGTACGACGTTCGCGGAGATCATCAGCCCGTCATCCTGCAAAATTTTGCGCGCTTCATCGACGATACGACGCTCTTCCCGCACCGAACCTTCACGATCCGGCAGCAGCGGCAGCATGTTGAACGCCAGCTGGCGGCCAAAGAAATCATCTTCGTCGATCGGGATACCGTTCAGCAGCTTCGCGCTCTGCCCTGCCAGCGCGTCTACGGCTTTTTTGCCATTCGCTGAAGCCGACAGCAGGCTGGTCACGGTAATGCGCGACAGGCCACCGTCGTCGATCAGCGGCTTCAGCGCGGTCAGCAGCTGGCTGGTGAGGCTGTTTGGTACCGCAATGATGTTGCGGTTGCGGTAATCAGCCAGCACAAACGGGTTAACGTCCGGCACCACCAGCGGCACATCCGGCTCAAGGGAGAACAGGCCGCTCAGGTCGATCACCAGACAGCCTGAATTGGTCGCCTCTTCAATGTAAGACGCCGTCGCCTCTGCACCTGCGGCAAAAAACGCCAGCTGAGCCTGGGTCCAGTCAAATGCGGCGGCATCCTGCACCATCACAGATTTTCCGCCGAAACGCAGATGTTCACCCGCGCTGTCGGTACGCGCCAGCGCGTAAATTTCGCCCACCGGGAACTGGCGCTCAGCAAGGGTTTCAAGCAGGGCTTCGCCCACGGCGCCAGTGGCGCCCAAAATGGCAATGTTCCAGCCTTCAGACATGGTGGTTTACTCCAGAAATAAAAACGCGTCCCTGTCGGCGTTTCCAACAGGGAGCAGAAAGACATTAACGTGCCGGGTGGTGAACGGCGTTAAATCCCAGCTGATGCAGCAGCGCCGCCGCGGAGGCGTCATCGCACATCACATACAGGGAGGACCACTCGCGGCGCTCAAGGTAATTTTTGCGCAGCTTGTCAAACTCACCCGGAATACCCGCCACTTTACGCAGCAGCGCGTCATCGCGGCGCACATCATACACCAAATGCACCAGTCTTTTTAGCGTTGCCTCATCCAGCGGGCCATGAAGGGTAATACGGCCAAATTCCGGCGCGGGAAGCAGCGTATCCAGCGCCACCTGTTGCGGATGGCCGATAAAGGCGCTGTAGGCCTCAAATACCTGAGTCGTGCCGCGCGCCTTGCCTTCGAGGGTATAGCCCGCAATATGCGCGGTCCCCACGTCCACCTTATTCAGCAATGCGACGTTAAGATCCGGCTCGGGCTCCCAGACGTCCAGCACAACGCTCAGATCTTGTCCCTCGTCGAGACATTTCAGCAGCGCCACGTTATCCACCACCGGACCGCGGCAGGCATTTATCAGAATAGTGCCAGCCTTCAGACGGCGGATTAACTTCTCGTCGGCCAGGTGCAGAGATCGGTACGGCCCCTCTTTGAAAAGCGGCGTGTGGAAGGTAATGACGTCGCACTCGTCGACTAGCTCGTCCAGCGTGCGGAAATCGCCTTCATCGCCGTTATCCTTGCGCGGCGGATCGCACAGCAAAGTGCGGACGCCCCAGGCTTCCAGACGCTTTTGCAGACGTCCGCCGACGTTGCCCACGCCCACAATACCTACGGTGCGGTCTTTCAGCGCAAACCCATCGCGCTCGGCCAGCATCAATAATGCGGAAAAAACATATTCCACGACGGCAATGGCGTTACAGCCTGGCGCCGCTGAAAAACCAATCCCCGCCTGCTTAAGCCACTGGTCATCCACATGATCGGTCCCGGCCGTTGCCGTCCCGACAAATTTGATCCCTTTGCCGGTGAGCAGTGCCTCATTTACTTTGGTCACCGAGCGCACCATCAGGGCGTCTGCATCGTCCAGTTCGCTGACCGGAATCGGGCGACCAGGGACAGCCTTAACCTCGCCCAGGCGGCTGAACAGCTCACGGGCGTAAGGCATATTTTCATCAACGAGGATTTTCACGTCTGAGTACCTGTTTGAGAGGAAGTAAACCTGCCAAGTGTGCCATAATCTCGCCGCCGGGCATATATCTCCGCCCGGTTACGCAGAGTTTGACTTTAAGGATTTTTGACGATGCAGCCCATTTCAGGTACGCCTCCGCGCCCTCCGGGTGAAGGCCCCGTAGCGCCCAACACGCCAGGCGAACAGCCGCTCTCCACGCAACAGCGCACCGTGCTGGAGCGTCTGATCACGCGCCTAATTGCGTTGACCTCGCAGCAAAACGCAGAGGTATGGGCCGGCGTTAAGCACGATTTGGGCGTCAGAAACGATGCGCCGCTCCAGTCGCGCCATTTCCCTGCCGCTGAACAAAACCTGAACCAGCGTCTTACCAGCGCACAGCAGCAACATACCACCCGCCAGATTGTCTCGCAGCTGACCGAGCTGTTGGGCCAGGGGAATAATCGCCAGGCGGTGAGTGATTTTATCCGTCAACAGTACGGCCATACCGCCCTGAGCCAGCTTTCGCCGGAACAGCTGAAAACCGTGCTGACCCTGCTGCAAAGCAACCAGCTTTCGATCCCGCAGCCGCAACAGCGCCCGTCGACAGAACGGCCATTGCAGCCAGCGGAGCATAATACGCTCAAGCAGATGGTCACAAAGTTGGCTGCCGCCACCGGCGAACCGACAAAGCTCATCTGGCAATCCATGCTGGAACTTTCCGGCGTGAAAGCGGGCGAGCTGATCCCGGCAAAACAGTTTACCCATCTGGTCACCTGGCTCCAGGCGCGTCAGACGCTCAGCGCCCAGACCGCCCCGACGCTGCATACGGTGCAGGCGTCGCTTAAGCAGCCGCTTGAGCGGCAAGAGTTTGAAGCTGTTCGGGAATATGCCCAGCAGGCCTGGCAGGCCACGCCGCAAACGGTGCTGACCACCGCGCAGGTACAGGATTTACTGAATCAAATCTTTATTCGCCGTGCCGAGCGGGAAGGCGGCGTACCGGAAGTGCGTAACGTTCAGCCCATCTACAGCCCGCTGTTTGCCCCGATCGTCGACACGTTTAAAACGCTCTCTGCCCGTCCGGGATTGATGTTTATCGCGCTGATGATTGCGCTGGCGCTTTTCTGGCTGGTTGTCTGAGGTTTTGCCCGGTGGCGCTCCGCTTACCGGGCCTACAACGGCTCGAACCGTAGGCCGGGTAAGGCGCAGCCGCCACCCGGCAACATATTACCGCTTCCGAAACGCCACCAGCGTCACCACGATCCCCACCACCGCGGAAACCGCGCCGGCGAGAAATACGGAAGGATAGCCAAACGACGTCGCCAGCACGCCCGCCAGCGGTCCGGTTATCCCGTAGGAGATATCCTGAAACGCCGCATAGCCGCCCAGCGCCGTGCCGCGCACCTGTGGTGCGACGCGCTTCACCACCTCAACGCCCAGCGCCGGGAAGATCAGCGAGCAGCCGCAGCCGGTTAACGCCGCACCCAGCAGCGCAACGTAGGCGGACGGAGCCTGCCAGAGCAGCACCAGACCTACCGTCTCAATAACCAGTGACGCCACGGCCACCGTCACGCCACCAAAGCGATCCGGCATCCAGCCAAACAGCACGCGCATCAATACAAACGCGCCACCAAAGGCCGTCAGCGTAAAGCCCGCCATCGCCCAGCCGCGGCTCATAAAATAGAGAGAGACGAAAGTGCCAATCACCGCGAAGCCTACTCCCTGAAGCGCCAGCCCCAGCCCTGGCTGCCAGATTTGCCCCACCACGCTCCACAGCGAAGGACGTTCGCCTTTATGGGCGGACACCTTGCGTACCGAACCGTTAAACGCCCACGCCAGCAGCGGTAATACCATGGTGGTTGCTGCCAGCGCCGCAAAACCAAACTGGCTGTGGATCAGCAAACCCAGCGGCGCGCCTGCCGCCAGCGCGCCGTAAATCGCCATCCCGTTCCAGGACATCACTTTACCGGAACGCGCAGGCCCCACCAGCCCCATTCCCCAGGTCAGGGTGCCGGTCAGCAGCTGGCTTTCGCCAAAGCCGAGGATCAGGCGCCCCACTACCAGCAGCGCGAATTTATACGCTGCATCTATCGGCAACAGCGCCGCCAGCAGCCAGGCGCCTCCCGCCAGCCCACAGGCAAACATGCCCTGCAATGCCGAGCGTTTTGCGCCGTGCTGGTCCGCCAGACGCCCGGCGTAGCCCCGGGTTAACACCGTCGCTAAAAACTGAATGCCCACCGCAATGCCGACCATGGTATTGCCATAGCCCAGCTCATGGTGAACGAACAAGGGGATCACCGGCAGCGGAAGGCCAACGGTCATATAGGTCAGAAACACCGCAAAGGCGATGCGGAAGAGGGAAAGGTTCCCGGAAGGAGCGTTCTTCTCAGGGGTAACAGCCTTCATGCATAACTCCGTGTTCAGGCATAAAAAAGGGAGCCGCGCGGCTCCCTTCTACTATACCTTCAAACGCTTACGCTTTCAGCTTGCGCATCACCAGCGTGGCGTTGGTGCCGCCGAAGCCGAAGCTGTTGGACATAACGGTCGTCAGCTCACGTTCGGTGGTTTCGGTCACGATGTTCAGGCCAGCCGCCTGCTCGTCCATCTCGTCGATGTTGATGCTCGGGGCGATAAAGCCGTTTTCCAGCATCAGCAGAGAGTAGATCGCTTCCTGCACGCCCGCCGCGCCCAGAGAGTGACCGGTCATGGCTTTGGTGGCAGAAATAGCCGGGCTGTTGTCGCCGAACACTTCGCGGATCGCACCCAGCTCTTTCACGTCGCCTACCGGAGTAGAGGTACCGTGGGAGTTCAGGTAGTCGATTGGGGTATCAACGCCGTGCATCGCCATCTTCATGCAGCGCACCGCGCCTTCGCCGGATGGAGCAACCATGTCAGCGCCGTCGGACGTTGCGCCGTAGCCCACGATCTCAGCGTAGATGTGCGCGCCACGCGCCAGCGCGTGTTCCAGCTCTTCAACCACGACCATGCCGCCGCCGCCCGCGATAACAAAACCGTCGCGGTGTGCGTCATAGGTACGGGATGCTTTGTCTGGCGTTTCGTTGTATTTGGTGGACAGTGCGCCCATCGCGTCGAACTCGCAGGCCATTTCCCAGCCCAGCTCTTCGCCGCCGCCAGCAAAGACAATGTCCTGTTTGCCCAGCTGGATCTGCTCAACCGCATTACCGATACAGTGCGCGGAGGTCGCACACGCGGAGCTGATGGAGTAGTTCACGCCGTGGATTTTGAATGGCGTTGCCAGGCACGCGGATACCGCAGAACCCATCGCTTTGGTCACAACGTATGGACCGACCGCTTTCAGGCCGCGCGGGCTACGCATGGCGTCAGCACCGAATACCTGCGCCTTAGAGGAACCGCCGGAACCGGCAATCAGGCCCACGCGTGGGTTGTTCTGGTAGGCGTCTTCGCTCAGACCAGAATCCTTGATCGCTTCCTGCATGGAAAGATAGGCATAGATAGAGGCATCGTTCATGAAACGAACCACTTTACGGTCAATTAAACCGGTGGTATCCAGTTTAACGTTACCCCATACGTGGCTACGCATTCCAGAATCTTTAAACTCTTCAGAGAAAGTGATCCCGGAGCGTCCTTCACGCAGAGATGCCAGGACTTCCTGCTGGTTATTACCGATGCTGGAAACGATGCCCAGGCCAGTAATCACTGCACGTTTCATTCAATACCTCTGTAAGTCGCACTATAAAAAGTTTCGAGTCGCACAATAGCGTACACTTGTACGCCGAACAAGTCCGATCAGCGATTTTCTGTGGAAATTTGCACCGACAGGCTCACATCGTTAAGATCGTGCCACTGCCTGTCGGACGAGTAACTTACGTGAAACAAAACGCCATACAACCTGCCAACCTCGAATTCAACGCTGAGGGTACACCTGTTTCCCGAGATTTTGATGACGTCTACTTTTCTAATGATAACGGACTGGAAGAGACGCGCTATGTTTTCCTCGACGGAAATCATCTCGGCACCCGCTTCCCTGAGCATCCGCGCAGTCTGTTCGTTGTGGCGGAGAGCGGTTTCGGAACCGGGCTGAATTTTCTGACTCTCTGGCAGGCATTCGATTGTTTTCGCGCTGCACACCCTGAGGCTACCCTACAAAGATTACATTTCATCAGTTTCGAAAAATTTCCGCTTACCGCGCACGATCTGCGGCTTGCCCATCAGCACTGGCCGGAGCTTGCCCGCTGGGCGGAACAGCTTCAGGCACAGTGGCCGCCTCACATCGGTGGCTGTCATCGTCTAATTCTGGACGATGGACGGGTCACGCTCGACCTGTGGCTGGGCGACATTAACGATCTGACCGATAAGCTCGACGACTCGATGAATCAGAAGGTGGACGCCTGGTTCCTGGACGGTTTTGCGCCCGCCAAAAACCCGGACATGTGGAGCCAGCATCTGTTCAACGCCATGGCGCGGCTGGCACGTCCCGGCGCGACGCTTGCCACCTTCACCTCGGCGGGCTTTGTCCGCCGTGGGTTGCAGGAGGCGGGGTTTACCATGCGGAAAACCAAAGGCTTTGGCCGCAAACGCGACATGCTGGTCGGGGTGATGGAGCAGGATCTGGCGATCCCGGCACAGGCACCCTGGTTTGCTCGCCGCCCCAGTGCGTCGCGTGAGGTCGCCATTGTGGGCGGCG
This sequence comes from Enterobacter cloacae complex sp. P15RS, assembly GCF_014895905.1. NCBI lineage: Bacteria > Pseudomonadati > Pseudomonadota > Gammaproteobacteria > Enterobacterales > Enterobacteriaceae > Enterobacter > Enterobacter cloacae complex sp. P15RS. The sequence goes on from NZ_JADBQL010000016.1 coordinate 223,010, forward strand.
GTATTGCCAGCGCCCTGCTCTCGCTGGCGCTGCTGCACCGGGGCTGGCAGGTGACGCTCTATTGCGCTGACGAGGCGCCGGCAACGGGTGCATCAGGCAACCGCCAAGGCGCACTTTATCCTTTGTTAAGTTCACACGATCCGGCGCTGTTCCAGTTCTTCCCGGCGGCGTTTACGTTTGCTCGTCGTCTCTACGATAGCCTGCCGGTTGCATTTGACCACGACTGGTGCGGCGTGACGCAGCTCGGCTGGGACGAGAAGAGCCAGCAGAAAATCACACAAATGCTGTCGCTGGGTCTGCCGGAGGCCATCGCCCATGCCGTGACGGCGCAGCAGGTTTCTGAGACCGCGGGCGTCGACACCGGCTGCGGCGGGATTCAGTATCCACGCGGCGGCTGGCTGTGCCCGGCTGAACTGACTTCTGCGTCGATTGCTCTCGGGCAGTCGCGCGGCTTGACGGTACATTATGCCCACAAGGTTGAATCGCTTAGTCGGACAGCGCACTGGACGCTGCGTTTTGCTGACGGCAACGAGGCGCAGCATGAAAGCGTGGTGCTGGCCAACGGGCATAACATCAATCAGTTTACCCAGACCGAGACGCTGCCGGTTTATCCTGTCGGCGGCCAGGTGAGCCATATTCCTGCCGCGCCCGCGCTGAGCAAGCTGCGCCAGGTGCTGTGTTACGACGGCTACCTGACGCCGCAAAATCCGTCCAACGGCCATCACTGCATTGGCGCCAGCTACCATCGCGGTGAAACGGACATGCAGTACAGCGAAGCGGATCAGCAGCAAAACCGCCAGCGCCTGATCGACTGTTTCCCGGATGCGCCGTGGGCGAAAGAGGTTGACGTCAGCGAGGGCGAAGCGCGCTGCGGCGTACGCTGCGCGACCCGCGATCACCTGCCGATGGCGGGAAGCGTGCCGGACTATGAAGCCACGCTTGAACTCTATCAGGATCTGGCAGACAACAAAGAAACGGCGGTGAGTGCGCCGGTTTATCCTGAACTGTTTATGCTGGGTGGCTTAGGCTCGCGGGGATTATGCTCCGCGCCGCTGCTGGCAGAGGTGCTGGCTGCGCAAATGAGCGATGAGCCGGTTCCGCTGGACAGCGTTACGCTCGCGGGGCTGAATCCGAACCGGTTGTGGGTAAGGAAACTGCTGAAGGGGAAAATGGTTAAGTAGGGTACGGTCGAATCCCCTCACCCTGCCCCTCTCCCCAAAGGGGAGAGGGAAGAGAAGGCGGCGGCTTAGCGTTTAGCCTGCTGGAATAAATTGTCCCACATGCCCAGTACTAAAGACTGGTCGCGCGGAGAAAGCTCCCCGGCCAGAATGGCTTTTTCCAGGCTGCGCGTGACTTCAGCGTGAACGGCGTCGGCAGAGTGATCGTCACCTGCTTCCAGCTCGGCTACCGCCAGCGTCAGGTGACCACGCAGATAACCGCTGGCGAACAGCTCATCATCACTGGCGTGTTCCACCATGTCATCAATTAACGCCAGAATGCGTGATTCAAATTCTGCGATCATCTTCTTTCCTCTGTTATAAATCTTCCGGCCACGGGAAGCATTCCGCCGTGATCTCCGGCGTGTGGTAATAATTCTGTAAGGCCTCGATCAGACGCGCCGGACGTTCCGGGATGCCCTTCTCAAGATACTCCATCACCTGCGCATGCACGCGGCGCTGGAAGACGATACGGTCTGGCTCGAAGTCGCCTTCAAGGTTGTCACAGCTCACGTTGAACGGGAAACCCGCCGCCACGCAGAACAGCCACTCCAGCGCCTGCGGTTTCACCTCCACATCTTCGAACCGCCCCTGGGTGGCGGCGTCGCGCCCGTCCGGGCAGTACCAGTAACCGAAGTCCACCAGCTCGCGACGCGCTTTCCCCGCGATGCACCAGTGCGAAATCTCGTGCAAACCGCTGGCGTAAAAGCCGTGGGCAAAGACGATGCGGTTGTACGGAACCTCGTCATCAGCAGGAAGATAGATCGGTTCGTCGTCGCCTTTAATCAGACGGGTATTAAAATCATCAGCAAAACAGCTATCGAAGATCTCAATCAGCTGTTCGTATTTATGCGTACTGTTCATTAGTTCATCCCCAACCAGGTGAGGATCTCCTGTCCATGGCTGTCATAAAGAAGTTTGGCGCTCATCACCGCCGAGACGACAACAATCATCGGGCGGATCAACTTTTGCCCTTTGCTTAATACCAGACGCGAGCCTGCGCGCGCGCCCAAAAACTGCCCTGCCATCATCACAAACCCGGTTGCCCAGATAACCTTGCCGCCAATGATAAACAGCAGCAGGCCGCCGACGTTCGAGGTCGCATTCAGCACCTTGGCGTGGGCGGTGGATTTGGCGAGGTTAAAGCCGGCCAGCGTCACGAACGCCAGCGCGTAAAACGAGCCTGCCCCTGGGCCAAAGAAGCCGTCGTAAAAGCCGACGCAGCCACCGGCAATCAGCGCAAACGGCAGGCCGTGCAACCGCCGCGCCCGGTCTTCCTCGCCGAGCTTAGGCATCAGCAGGAAATACAGGCCGATGCAGATAACCAAAATCGGCAGGATCTGGCGCAGAATGTCGGACTGCACGTGCTGTACCAGCAAGGCACCCGCCGTCGAGCCAATAAACGTCATCAGGATATTGAGCTTCTGATCGGCGAGATTCACCACCTTGCGGCGAACAAAATAGAGCGAAGAGGAAAGAGAGCCGCCGCACGCCTGGAGTTTATTGGTGGCGAGCGCCTGGGCAGGACTCATGCCTGCCGCCAGCAGCGCCGGAACGGTGAGCAAGCCGCCACCGCCCGCAAGGGCATCGATAAATCCGGCTAACATCGCAACAAAAAAGAGCACCGCCAGCAGCAGCGGTGACACCATGAACAGATCGACGAAATTATCCATTAAAGTACATGCTCATCCAGTAGCGCCTGGCAGGAAGGCGGCAACGGAGGCGGTGTCTTCTTCTCAGGCTTAGAGGTTCCAGGCTTGGCCGGTTCAAACCAGCTTTGCAGTTCATAACCGCAACCATCGCCAGGCGGCGGGAGCGGCTGATCTTCACATTCCAGGCTGTTCGCCGGGCAGCGCAGACGAACATGCATATGCGCCCGGTGCTGGAACCACGGGCGCACTTTGCGCAGCCAGTCGCGATCCGTTCCCGCATCCAGGCAGAGCTGCTGCTTGATGGCCGGGTTAACAAAGATCCGCGTGACGTCATTATCTTCTGCCGCCAGCTTGATCATGCTGGAAATTTCCGGTGACCAGCGCGAGGCGACGACCCGTTTGCCGTCGGCCGACACCAGATCGAGCGCCTGCGGCTTCAGCAGCTGCGCTGAACTCCAGCGCGTTTTCGGCAGTTGCAGGAAAATATCCACATCCAGTCCCGTCTGGTGGCTGGCGTGTCCGCCGTTAAAGCGGCCACCGGCAGGCATCCCCATATCGCCAATCAGCATCGTGCCCAGCCCCAGGTTATGCACCTGGTTGCCAAGACGCTGAATAAACAGCACCAGATCAGGATGGCCGAAATAACGGCGCTGATCGGTGCGCATCACCTGATAGGTATTCGATTGCAGCGGAAGTTCCTGCGCGCCGACGATACAGCCGTTGGAAAACGCGCCGATAGACTGCGCGCTACCCGCCACCGGGTGGGTGATTTTCTGCCACGGCGTGGCGGCCAGACTGGCTCCACTGGCAAGCAGCGCCAGCAGAGCGATTGCGGTTTTTTTCATAGTTACCAGCGTGGAATGGTGGTCGACACATCCGCATTCTGCGCGCGCTGACGCAGGAAGTGATCCATCAGCACGATCGCCAGCATCGCCTCTGCGATCGGCACCGCGCGGATCCCGACGCACGGATCGTGTCGCCCTTTGGTGATCATCTCAACGTCTTCGCCAGCGCGGTTAATCGTGTGGCCCGGTACGGTAATACTGGACGTTGGCTTCAACGCGATATTGGCCGTAATCTGCTGACCGCTGCTGATGCCGCCCAGAATGCCGCCCGCATGGTTGCTCTGGAAACCGTCTTTCGTGATTTCATCACGGTTCTGGCTGCCGCGAAGCTGAATCACGTCAAAACCGTCGCCGATTTCCACACCTTTCACCGCGTTAATGCTCATCAGCGCGTGGGCGATGTCGGCGTCGAGGCGGTCAAATACCGGCTCGCCCCAGCCAGCCGGCACGCCGTCGGCTACCACGGTGACTTTCGCGCCAATAGAGTCACCCTCTTTTTTTAGGCCGCGCATCAGTTCGTCCAACGCGTCCAGCTTGTCGGCATCGGCGCAGAAGAACGGGTTAAGCTCGACCTGATCCCAGTCTTTGATTGCCAGCGGAATGTCGCCCATCTGGGTCAGACAGCCACGGATAACGATGCCGAATTTCTGCTGGAGATATTTTTTGGCAATCGCCCCTGCCGCCACGCGCATCGCGGTTTCACGTGCGGAAGACCGGCCACCGCCGCGATAGTCGCGGAAGCCATATTTTTGCTCATAGGTGTAATCGGCATGGCCAGGACGGAAAACGTCTTTGATTGCACCGTAGTCCTGAGAGCGCTGATCGGTGTTTTCAATCAGCAGCCCGATGCTGGTGCCGGTGGTACGGCCCTCAAATACGCCGGAGAGAATTTTGACCTGGTCCGGCTCGCGACGCTGCGTGGTGTAGCGAGAGGTACCCGGACGACGACGATCGAGGTCATGCTGCAAATCGGCTTCGGTCAGTTCGATGCCTGGCGGGACGCCATCAACGATACAACCCAGTGCCAGACCGTGCGACTCGCCAAAGGTGGTCACACGGAATACCTGTCCAATACTGTTTCCTGCCATCACGGCTCCGATGTTGTTGTTTGTGTTTGAGCGTTGTGAAACGGGCCGAAGCCCGCTGGATTAGTCTTTGTAAATGCTGAAGTATTCGCGCGCGTCAAGCAGCTGCGCTTTGGTCAGCATAAAGACGCCGTCACCGCCGTTGTCGAACTCAAGCCAGGTGAACGGTACATCCGGGTACTGCTCTATCAGATGTACCATGCTGTTGCCCACTTCACAAATCAGAACGCCGTCGTCGGTCAGATAATCCGGCGCACACGCCAGGATGCGGCGGGTCAGCTTCAGGCCATCAGAGCCTGACGCCAGGCCCAGCTCCGGCTCGTGACGATACTCGTTCGGCAGATCGGACATGTCTTCTGCATCCACGTACGGCGGATTGGTAACGATCAGGTCGTATTGCAGCGTCGGCAGGTCGCGGAACAGGTCAGAGCGGATAGGCGTGACGTGATGGATCAGGCCGTGCTCTTCAATGTTGTGTTCGGTAACGGCCAGCGCGTCGGTGGAGATATCGACGGCGTCCACTTCCGCTTCAGGGAAAGCGTAGGCGCAGGCAATGGCGATGCAGCCGCTGCCGGTGCACATATCGAGAATGTGCTGCGGCTGGTGCGCGATCAGGCCGTCAAAGTGGTTATTGATCAGCTCACCAATCGGCGAGCGCGGCACCAGCACACGCTCATCAACGTAGAACTCGTGGCCGCAGAACCAGGCTTTGTTGGTCAGGTAAGCCACCGGAATGCGCTCGTTCACGCGGCGGATCACGCGCTCAACGATGCGGTGTTTTTCGCTGGAGGTCAGGCGCGCGGTACGCATGTCTTCCGGAATATCCAGCGGCAGATAGAGTGACGGCAGCACCAGCTGGACGGCCTCATCCCACGGGTTATCGGTGCCGTGACCGTACCAGATATTGGCGGCGCTGAAGCGGCTAACCGACCAGCGCAACATGTCCTGTATGGTATGCAGCTCGTTTACTGCTTCATCGACAAAAATTTTATCCACTCTTTCCTCCAGGGCATGCTCGCATAATTTTCGGCGGCTAGTTTGCCATGAAGACGGGGATAAATCAGCAATGACGCGTACCGCTTGAGGTTAAAAAATGCGTTTAGTCGGGTACACTATCGGAAATACGAGATGAGAATGACGAATGAAAAAGAAAACACCGCTCAGCGAGGAGGATCAGGCTCTCTTCCGTCAGCTGATGACCGGGACGCGTAAAATCACGCAGGACACCATTGTCCATCGCCCGCAGCGTAAAAAAATCAGCGAGGTTCCGGTCAAACGTCTGCTCCAGGAGCAGGCCGATAACAGCCACTATTTTTCAGATGAATTCCAGCCGCTGCTCAATACGCAGGGGGCCGTGAAATACGTGCGCGAAGACGTCAGCCATTTTGAGCTGAAGAAGCTGCGCCGGGGCGATTATTCGCCGGAGCTGTTTCTCGATCTGCACGGGCTGACGCAGATGCAGGCGAAGCAGGAGCTGGGGGCGTTGATCGCGGCGTGCCGACGCGAGCATGTTTTTTGCGCCTGCGTGATGCACGGTCACGGCAAACATATTCTCAAACAACAGACGCCGCTGTGGCTGGCTCAGCATCCACACGTGATGGCTTTTCATCAGGCACCAAAAGAGTACGGCGGAGATGCCGCATTGCTGGTGTTGATTGAAGTTGAGGAGTGGCAGCCGCCAGAGTTGCCCTGACAGGATGGCGGGAAGCGCTATGCCCCCGCCATATCGCACGTCACGTCAGATGGCTTTTGCCATCTTCAGGTTGCACGGACTCATTTGCCAGTTGAAGACCCCTTTGCCGGTTTCGTCGAGGGTGACGTTGGCAATGGCGGACGTTGTGAACATCGGTGGCGTTTCGCCCGGGCACAGCTCAGATACCAGATAGCCGACCAGCGGCAGGTGGGAAATGACCAGTGCGGAAGCAACACCTTCATTGCACAGCGCCTGAAGGTAAGCGCTGACAAGGCCAACATCGCCGCACGGCGTGAGTTCAGGAAGAACGTCCACGCTGGCTGGCAGGTTCATACACTCCCCTACCACATCCAGCGTCTGCTCTGCCCGCAGGAACGGACTCACCAGAACGCGTTCAATGTCCACTTTTTGACCTTTAAGCCACGTTGCCATCTGACGGGATTCGTCGCAGCCACAGACGGTTAAAGGACGTACTGAGTCACTGGCGGCATCAAGTGCCGCGTCGCCGTGACGCATGATAAAAACTTGCATATTGCACCGCTTTTGTTAACCAGAATCACCGGCGTTAACTACCCGCGATTAATGCTCTGAGGTAGAAAACCCGATGGCCGGGCATTGTGCCTGATCCATTCGGTGAATGAAACGCTGTTTTTTACCTCAATGGCGTAAGTATAGTCAATCTCTGTTTACAATTTCGCCAGAACAGGTTCCATTACCTCAGGATTTACCCTTCTTTGACTTCAGTTTACGCAATCAGTTTCCCTTGCGGGCCAGAATGTCTGGCCCCGTTCCGCCATCTGCAATAATTCGTCACAAGGTGTAAACCGTGGACCGTATTGCGAGGCCAGACGTTGCAGGATCGCAACCACTTCACCCGCCCCGAGGGTATCCATGTACCGGAACGGGCCGCCAAGGAATGGCGGGAAACCGATGCCAAACACGGCGCCGATGTCGCCGTCGCGCGCGCTTTTGATCACCTGCTCGCCAAAGCAGCGCGCCGCTTCATTGAGCATCATCATTACGCAGCGCTCAGCGCACTGAACTGCCGACAGTTTTCCCTGACCCGTGACGGGAATAAGCGCATAAACCGAAGGGTCGACCTGTTTCTTGCTTTTACGCCCTTTCGCGGCGTAAAGATAGAAACCGCGTTCATTTTTTCTGCCTTTGCGATCGTCCTTCAAAATTGCAGAAACAAAGTTTGCAGGCGGCGCAAAACGATCGCCATAAGCCGCTTCCAGCACAGGGATAATTTTAGTCCCCGTATCAATCCCTACCTCATCCAAAAGCTGGATTGGGCCAACGGGGAAACCAAACTTCACCAGGGCATCATCGACGTGCTCAATTTTCTCCCCTTCCGTCAGCAGCCGCATCGCTTCGTTAATGTACGGCGCCAGAATACGGTTGACGTAGAAGCCCGCTTTGTCCGCGACCACAATGGGGGTTTTGCCCTGTTTTTTCGCCAGCTTCACCACGGTGGCAATAGTTTGCGGGCTGGTTGTAGCATGCGGGATCACCTCCACCAGCGGCATTTTTTCGACCGGGCTAAAATAGTGCAGCCCTATCACCTGCTCCGGGCGCGCGGCTTTCGCCGCGATGTCGCCAATCGGCAAAGAGGAGGTGTTTGAAGCAAAAATGGTGTGCGGCGCGCAATGCTGCTCAACGTCCGCCACCATCTGCTGCTTAAGGGCCAGATCTTCGAACACGGCTTCAATCACCAGATCGCGGTGTGCGAACCCGCTGTAGTCGGTGGTGCCCGTGATCGTCGCGAGGGTTTTATCACGCTCGCTGGCCTTAATATGGCGGCGTTTCACTTTGCGATCGAGGTTCTGCCAGCTGTACTGCAACGCGTGGTTGATGCCCTTAGGATTGATATCTTTAATACGTACGGGCAATTTGCCTTTGCTGGCGGTGACAAACGCGATGCCGCCACCCATCAGCCCGCCGCCCAGAACGCCAATGGCGCGCAACGGAGCCGGTTCAGCTTCGCTGCCCGGATCTTTTTTGACCTCCGTGCTGGCAAAGAAAATGCTGCGCAGCGCCTGCGATTGCGGCGTCATCGCCAGCTCGCCAAACGCCTTCGCTTCTGCGGCATAGCCGCTGCTGCTGCCCTGCGATAAACCGGTTTCAATCACCTCCAGAATGCGCTTCGTTGCCGGATAGTTTCCTCTGGTTTTTTGCTCGGTTTTTTTATCCACCATCCTGAACAGCAGCGCGCGTCCTAGCGGCCCGGCAAGGATGCGCTCGCGCACCGGCAGGGGGCGTTTCGCCTGACGCCCCTTCAGCGCCCGTTCAACGGCAGCGTCAAGCAGGATGGCGTGCGGAACGACCTCATCAACCAGACCCGCCTTCAGGGCCTGACGAGCGCGCAGCTGTTTACCGGTTAAGATCATCTCCAGCGCCGTGCTGACGCCCACCAGACGCGGCAGGCGCTGCGTTCCACCCGAGCCGGGCAGCAACCCAAGCTGTACCTCCGGCAGGCCGAGTACGGTTTTTGCATCGTCGGTACAAATGCGGCTGTGGCAGGCCAGCGCCAGCTCAAGCCCGCCGCCCAGGCAGGCCCCATGAATTGCGGCGACAACGGGTATCGACAGCGCATGGATCTCCGCCATCACCTGCTGACCCTGACGCGCCAGATCTTCTGCCTCCTGAGCGCTTGCAGCGCGGGCAATCATATTGATATCGGCCCCGGCGATGAAGTTATCCGGCTTTGCCGAGATAAATACCAGTCCACGTATCGCTTTGTTTTCGCGGATCTGTCTGAGCATTGCGCGCACCTGAACGCCAAACTCGGCCTTCAGGGTATTCATTTTTTCGTCGGGCACATCAATGGTAATAACGGCCACGTTATCGAGGCGAACGGCCAGGTTAAATGCAGATGTCGTTTCCATTATTCAGCCTCCAGAACCATTGCTGCACCCAGGCCGCCCGCCGCACAGGCGGTGACGAGACCAAAACCGCCGCCACGTCGACGCAGCTCGTGCAACGTCTGGGTTATCATTCGCGCCCCTGTCGCCGCAAACGGATGACCGTAGGCGATGGAGCCACCCAGCACGTTGAATTTACTCTGATCGACTTCGCCTGTGGCATGCGCGCGGCCCAGCACGTCGCGGGCAAAGCGCTCGCTCGCCATAAGCTGCACATTTGCCAGCGTTTGGGCGGCAAAGGCTTCGTGCATATCAATCAGCGTGAGATCGGAGAGCGTCAGCCCTGCGCGATCCAGCGCCAGCGGCGTGGACCAGGCCGGTCCGAGCAGCATGTCCTGCCAGACATCGATTGCGGTAAAGGCGTAGCTGCGCAAATAGCCCAGCGGCGTAATGCCCAGCTCTTTCGCCCGGGATTCCGTCATCAGGATCACGGCGGCGGCGCCGTCCGTCAGAGGCGTACTGTTAGCTGCGGTGACCGTACCGTGCTTACGGTCAAACGCCGGGCGCAGTTTGGCGTAATCCGCCAGCGTGGAGGTGCCGCGGATGTTGTTATCTTCTGAAAGCGGTTCGCGGTAAGGCGGCACGTAGGCGGTCATTACTTCGTCGGCCAGTTTGCCCTCCGACCAGGCTTTCGCTGCCAGCTGATGCGAGCGATGCGCCAGCGCGTCCTGCTGCTCCCGGGTAATACCGTAGGTTTTTGCCATCTGCTCGGCAGTGTCGCCCATTCGCAGGCCGGTGGAGTATTCCGCAACGGCAGGGGGCACGGGCATGAGGTCGCGCAGGCGTAAACGCGAGAAGAGTTTGAGCTTCGCACCGGTGGTCCGGGCTTTGTTGGCATCCACCAGGATGCGGGCTAGCCGTTTGCTGACGCCGATGGGCAGCACGGAGGAGGAATCCGCGCCTCCGGCGATCCCCGCGCGAATGGTTCCCGCCATCAGGCTTTCAGCCACGTTCGCCACCGCCTGAAAACTGGTGGCGCAGGCGCGGCTTACGCTGTAGGCGTCGGTGTGAACGTTCATGCCGGTGCCCAGGACGATTTCACGCGCGATATTGGGCGCTTCCGGCATTTGCACGACCTGGCCGAAAACCAGCTGCTCAATAACCTCTGGCGGGATCTCGCTGCGAGCCAGCATCTCCCCCACGACCATTTTTCCCAGATCGACAGCCGGTATACCGTGAAACGCGGTTGCCTGACGCGCAAACGGCGTACGTAACCCGCTGACAATGGCAATGCGGTCACCGTGTCGGGTGATAAGCGGTAATGCCTGACTCATAACACTCCCCTGTAAAAAAATTTTGCGCGCACATTAAGTGGTCTGACCTGATAATAGTGTTAACTATTTTTTTACATTGAGCCAATCGGGGAAGCGAAAAATTGCGAGCTAAGGCACAGAGAAGAAAAAGAAAATGCCCAGGGTAAAAGCAAAACGGTAACCCGTGGGTTACCGTTTTTAGAGTTTGCACCCTCTCCCGTGGGAGAGGGTTGGGGTGAGGGCACCAGACCGCAGGAATTAACGCAGGCCCAGCTGGAAAATCAGCGTTTCAGCTTCGCAGGCGAACACGAAGTCGATATCCAGCTGTACGCCGCCGTCCACTTCCGTGAAGGTAGATTTGATTTCGCACGGATCGGATTCCACTTCGCGCGCGCGCTGGGTCAGCGCCGCCAGCGTTTCTTCCGCTTCAGCGCGATTGCTGAAGACGCGGCTGTAAGAGGCGGTGCAATCGGTGTTGTCCATGATGGTGCCAACATCCATACAGCAGCAAACCGGGGTTTCATCAGCACTGCATTTACTCATAGCTCAATTTCCTCTGTATTCGCGCAACGCGCGAGATAAACACGATGCGACTATTTTACGCCCCCGGACGAGCCCCCTCCAGCCGTTAATGGCGCAAAATCGGATAAGTGAGCAATATCACACTAAAAAATGATCTAAAACAAAATTCACCTTTTCAGATGATTCGCACTGGTCACAATTTTGCCAACCAGATCTCGTTTCAAGAAACATATCTGAAAATATTAATAAACAAACTTGCAACATCCCAGCTGGTCAGACCTATACTCTCGCCACTGGTCTGATTTGTAAGTCATACCTCAGACCCTACACTTCGCGCTCCTGTTACGGTATGTAACAATTATTGAATAAAAATAACTCAATGAGGTTATGGTCATGAGCCAGAAAACCCTGTTCAAACAAACTGCTTTAGCAGTTGCAGTGGCAATCGTCTCAACGTCCGCCTGGTCAGCGGGCTTCCAGTTAAACGAATTTTCTTCCTCTGGCCTTGGCCGTGCGTATTCCGGGGAAGGTGCGATTGCCGATGACGCAGGCAACGCAAGCCGTAACCCGGCGCTGATCATGATGTTCGATCGCCCTACCTTCTCTGCCGGTGCGGTTTACATCGATCCTGATGTCAACATCTCTGGCAAATCACAGTTCACCGGCGCGGATCTGAAGGCGGATAACATTGCGCCGACGGCGTGGGTGCCTAACCTGCACTTTGTTGCCCCGATTAACGAACAGTTTGGTTGGGGGGCTTCAGTTACCTCTAACTATGGCCTGGCGACGGAATTCAACAACGACTATCCGGCCGGGGAATACGGCGGTAAAACCGACCTGACCACCCTGAACCTCAACCTGAGCGGCGCCTATCGTCTGAACGATAGCTGGAGCTTCGGTCTGGGCTTTAATGCCGTTTACGCCGACGCAAAAATCGAGCGTTACACCGGCGAGCAAACCGCTGCGCTGCCGAAAAACAGCAACAAAATCGCCAGCCTGAAAGGTGATGAATGGGGCTACGGCTGGAACGCCGGGATCCTGTATGAACTGGATAAAAACAACCGCTGGGGTCTGACCTATCGCTCAGAAGTGAAAATTGATTTCGATGGCGATTACAAAAGCGGCATTCTGAGCCCTGTCAACGGTATGGTTCCGGGCGCAGGCACCACCATTCCATGGGGTACCTCGAATCAAACCGTACCGGGTTCACTGTCGCTGCATCTGCCTGAAATGTGGGAAGTGTCTGGTTACAACCGCGTTGCACCGCAGTGGGCGATTCACTATAGCCTCGCGTATACCAGCTGGAGCCAGTTCCAGGAGCTGAAAGCCACCGGCAGCAACGGCCAGACGCTGTTCTATAAGGACGAGAGCTTCCACGACGCATACCGTCTGGCGCTGGGTACGACCTACTATATGGATGACAACTGGACATTCCGTACCGGTATCGCGTTTGATGACAGCCCTGTCCCGGCGGATAAACGCTCTATCTCCATTCCGGATCAGGACCGCTTCTGGCTGAGTGCGGGTGCAACCTATGCGTTTAACGAGAATGCGTCCATCGACGCGGGCGTCTCTTATATGCACGGTCAGAAAGTGACCTTCCAGGAAGGCCCTTACGAGTTTACCTCTGAAGGTAAAGCGTGGCTGTTCGGTACCAACTTCAACTACGCGTTCTAATCCCAACACGATTAAAAAAGGTGAGCATCGCTCACCTTTTTTATTTATTCCGAATCAATATCTTTTAATTCGTTCTCAATGGCTTTCGCATTCGGATTATCTTCCGGCTTCAGCTTACCGCCGTTGGCAATAAAGTCGTGGTTCTGGAAGTAGGCCTCACGCACCATGATGTACGGATCCGAAGACTGACGCAGCAGACCGTCAGAGTCCAGCAGTTGCGCACGTGTTTCAATCCCTTCCACGGTCCATTTACCAATCGACAGCGGCCAGGTGAGCCATGACAGCACCGGATACAGCGTATCCACCATGTCGCCGCCATCGTCACGTACGGTGAAGCTGCCGTAGAACGGCAGGTGCACATACGGACCATAACCTACGCCATAATGCCCCAGCGTACTGCCGAAACGGTGCGGCTGTTCACGCTGTAGTTTCGGGTTAGCCATGCCTGCGACATCAATTAAGCCGCCCATGCCCAGCAGGGAGTTCAGGAAGAAGCGGGTGAAATGCACCATCCCCTGATATGGATCTCCCTGGAGGAAATAGTTCACCATCACCGCTGGCTCTTCGAGGTTACTGGTAAAGTTGCTCAGCCCGTTTCGCGCCGGCTGCGGAACGTAGTCACGCCATGCCACGGCAACCGGACGAACCAGATACGGATCCAGTACATTATAGTTAAAGCTGTACATTGAACGGTTAAATCCTTCGAGAGGATCGGAGCGTCCGGTTTGCTCGCCAGAGCTGGCGCAGCCCACAAGCATCGTCACGCCCAGCGCAAGCGCCGACAGCCGAAGTTTCATACATTTCTCCCTGTTCAATATGGCTATCGTTGAATGCCATCTGTAACGGAGCAGGTGACGCTCCGCCTGAAACGTGCAAGTGATTGTAACAGCACGCTTACCGATGTCTACGAGGACAATGACGACCCGCTCGCGTCATCACGCTAATTTCAGCATAGCCTGTCTTTAAGAATTCGTTTCGCCGGCAATTTTATATTGGCTTTGAAAGAGATGTCTCACCTTTATTGCCATTTTCTGCAATTTAAGAGCTTCCCCACGGGCAAGGCGCTAAAAGCCGCTACGCTTAAATGAGCGATAACCCCGAAGGAGCAGTTATGAAAGACATTAACGAAGAAAAAATTGGCGAGAACAATGAAGAACCTGAGATTGAGAGCGAGGAGAAAGACCGGGGCGAAGAGATAGAAGTCGATGAGGATCGCCTGCCGTCGCGCGCCATGGCGATTCATGAACATATTCGCCAGGATGGCGAAAAGGAGATGGAGCGTGACGCGATGGCCCTGCTGTGGTCAGCCATCGCAGCCGGTCTGTCGATGGGCGCATCGCTGCTTGCCAAAGGGATATTTCACGTGCAGCTGGAAGGCGTGCCGGGCGGGTTTCTGCTCGAAAATTTAGGCTACACGTTCGGCTTTATCATCGTCATTATGGCGCGGCAGCAGCTTTTTACCGAGAACACCGTTACCGCCGTACTGCCGGTCATGCAAAACCCCACCCTCGGAAATTTTGGCTTACTGATGCGCCTGTGGAGCGTCGTGCTGCTGGGGAACCTCATCGGTACGGGCGTAGCCGCCTGGGCCTTCGAGTATATGCCCATATTTGATGAACCGACCCGTGACGCATTCGTGAAGATTGGGATGGATGTGATGAAAAACACGCCGGTCGAAATGTTCTCTAATGCCATTATCTCCGGCTGGATCATCGCCACTATGGTCTGGATGTTCCCGTCAGCGGGCAGCGCGAAAATCGTCGTGATTATCCTGATGACCTGGCTTATCGCACTCGCGGATACCACGCACATCGTTGTCGGGACCGTAGAAATCCTTTATCTGGTGTTTAACGGCACCCTCCACTGGAGCGACTTTTTCTGGCCGTTCGCCCTGCCTACCCTCGCAGGCAACATTTGTGGCGGAACCTTTATCTTTGCGCTGCTGAGCCATGCGCAAATCCGTAACGACATGTCCAACAAGCGTAAGGCCGAGCTTAAGGCTCAGGAAAAAAAGGATAAAACAGCCGAAAAATCGGCGTGAACGGTGACTCTTTGACCAGTCAGGCGGCAATGCGCTTAACGAAAAGTGTAAATAACGTTATACTCTTGCCGCTTCGTCCCCTTAGTTAAATGGATATAACGAGCCCCTCCTAAGGGCTAGTTGCAGGTTCGATTCCTGCAGGGGACACTTCCGTTTTTCCTTATGCCCCCTTCCAAAGCTCCACGCAGTTCCGGCCACGCCGTTTCGCGCCGTATAAGGCTTCATCCGCAGCCTGAATCAACCGTTCGTAATCAGGATGACCGTTAAACATCGCAGCGCCTATCGAGAGTGAGAGCGGGATAATCTCGCCGGTTGGGGAGTTAACCTTGATTTTTTCCACCCGTTTGCGAATGCGCTCGGCAATACGCAGCGTATCCACTTCCGAGATTTCCGTCAGCACAATCAGGAACTCATCCCCGCCGTAGCGAAAAACGTAATCACAGGTTCGCACGTTGTCGTAGAACGCGCCGGAAACTTTTCGCAGGATCTCGTCCCCGGTATTGTGTCCCCAGGTATCATTGATTTGTTTAAATTTGTCGACATCAATCAGCAGCGTTGAGAGCATTGTCCCGGCCCGGGTGGCGTGCAGGATTTCGCGTTTGAAGATGGTTGGCAGGAAACGGCGGTTCAACAGACGGGTCAGGACATCCACCCCCACCTCGTGCCGCGAAACTTCATCAAATAGCTCGCGCAACAGGGTGATGATTTGCGAGAGGGTATTCCGCATTCGCTGCAAGAATTTATCCCGGTGCAGTTTATCATTCAGGTCCTGCCCTGACAGACGGACCTCGTTAAAAAGGTCATCAAATTCCTGAATCAGACGAGAGATATGCCCGGCCTCAGCGATCCCGCTGAAATAGTGGCGACCTTTATGGCTAAACCACAGCCCAAATTCAGACTGACCCAGCGGAAGACTGTTGCCGATGCTGGAATTAAGGGTGATTTTATACAGCAGCACCATTTCCCATGACAGTAACGCCGCGGTCTGTCTTTCCTTCTCCTCTTCTGCGTTCTCCATTAAGGAAAAGATGCGGTAATTCTCATCTTCCTTCGCCGCATTGTTCTCGCTAAAAACATAGGCTCGTGACATCACTTCCATGGCCAGATCGATACTGTTTATCGCGTAATGATAAATATGCAGCTTCACCTCGGGCGTATGGGCGCTGGTAGTAATGACGGGTAACAGCAGCTTTTTCAGCACACGAAAGCCCATTTCGACCAAATCAACCGAGATACCAATACGGGCATGAACATCCGCAGCGCGCTGCTGCGCCCGCATCTGCTCTTCAACCTGCTCCACCCGGCATGAGAGCACATCTATAAGCCAGCGGCGAAGCGCCTCCTGAAGCTGCCTTTCCACCTGTTCGGTCGTCAGGAATTCAGCCACCGAAGGGTCCGCCAGCACCACACGATAAAATTCAGCAACCAGCGGCGATGCGTTGTCCCTGGCAAGCTCAGTCGCAAGGCGATGCACGTCGGGATCGGTCTCATTAATCAGCTTCACCCACTCTTCTTTCACCGTTTGCAGGTAGGTTTCCATGATCTGCTCCTTAAGGAGTCATGCGGGAACGCAGATTTAACAATAGCAAAATCAACCCACTCCGCAATTGTCGCTTTTTTAAGCAAAAACGAGTGATAGCTCATATTGTATAACGGTGCTACATTATGCCGCCCACCCAAGTCAGCAATGGCCAGGCAACGTCGTAAAGAACGGTAAAGCCTGCAACCATGACCTCGTCCTACGGTCTTAATGGCACGTGGTATCGCGAAGTCTGCGCTACCTTCACAGGCTTTAAAAAGGTTCCACTATTTTGTCTCAATCCAAATTTCAGCGGGCGTTTCTGCATCCGCGCTACTGGTTTACATGGTTCGGCCTTGGCGTACTTTGGCTACTGGTGCAACTCCCTTATCCTGTGATTCGTTTTCTGGGTTCGAAGCTCGGCAGCGCATCGCGTCACTTCCTCAAACGTCGTGAGTCCATTGCACGTAAAAATCTCGAACTTTGCTTTCCGCATTACAATGCGCAGCAGCGCGAAACGCTGATTGCGGAAAATTTTAAATCTATCGGTATGGCGCTGCTTGAAACCGGTATGGCCTGGTTCTGGTCAGACGAACGCGTCCGTAAATGGTTCGACGTGGAAGGTCTGGATAACCTGAAGCGTGCCCAGCTGCAAAAGCGCGGCGTGATGGTTGTTGGCGTACATTTTATGTCCCTTGAGCTGGGCGGCCGCGTTATGGGCCTCTGTCAGCCGATGATGGCAACCTATCGCCCGCATAACAGTGCGCTGATGGAATGGGTACAAACGCGGGGTCGCATGCGCTCCAACAAGGCGATGATCAGCCGTAACAATCTGCGCGGTATGGTGGGCGCCCTGAAAAAAGGTGAAGCCGTCTGGTTTGCCCCGGATCAGGATTACGGTCCTAAAGGCAGTAGCTTTGCCCCTTTCTTCGCGGTTAAAGATGTCGCTACGACAAACGGTACCTTTGTGATTTCACGTCTGTCAGGCGCCGCGATGTTAACGGTTACCATGGTCCGAAAAGCCGATAAGTCAGGCTATCGTCTGCACATTTCCCCAGAAATGGCGAACTATCCTGAAGACGAAAGTGAAGCCGCTACCTTTATCAATAAGGTGATTGAATTCGAGATTATGCGTGCACCTGAGCAGTATCTGTGGATGCACCGCCGCTTCAAAACCCGCCCACTGGGCGAAGCCTCACTCTATATTTGAACCCTTCCGAAGGTTAGTTTCGCTAAGAAACTAACCTTTTCAAACACCTGTCATCGCCATGCGTAACGGTTTCGTTCAACCGTCGCTCAATACGCATTTATTGCGTACTGAAATCAAACTGTCGCCGTTCCACGACACTCGTAAGTATAGGAAATTATTTAAAAAAATGCCTCTTGTCACTCCTGAATTTTAGGCGTACATTAGCGCCGTCTGGCGACAGGAAAGCACAGAATTCAGGGTTGAAGTTAGCGACGGAACGGGATAAATCCGATTTCCCCTTTCGCATGATTTCAACTCTCTATACTCAGTTGGACTCTGTTTTTTTAATGCGTACCGGAAGATACGCGGAGCGATGAAACGTGAAATATTTCTTTATGGGCATTTCGGTTATTGTTTTAGTTTGGGCCGGAACGTTTGCTCTGATGATCTAGTTAAGAAAATGCAGTCAAAAAAACAGGCGCCGTTGGCGCCTGTTTTTTTGGTGTCCGTTAAGACTCAGCTTGTTCCGTAACGCTCTTTGCTGCGAGCAAACCATCCGCGCGGAACATGCTTTTGATCCCCCGCACTGCCTGACGGATACGGTCGCTGTTTTCGATCAGCGCGAAACGCACGTGCGTGTCACCGTAGTCACCAAAGCCAATGCCCGGAGAGACGCACACCTTCGCGTCCTGAAGCAGTTTTTTGGCGAATTCCAGCGATCCCATCGCCGCATACGGCTCGGGGATTTTCGCCCAGACGTACATGGAAGCTTTAGGCATTTCCACCATCCAGCCCGCTTCGTGAAGCCCTTTGACCAGCACATCACGGCGGCGTTTGTACTGGGCGGCAATATCAAGTACGCACTGCTGATCCCCTTCCAGCGCCGCGATGGCCGCGACCTGTAATGGCGTAAAGGTGCCATAGTCATGGTAGCTTTTAATACGTGCCAGGGCGCTCACCAGCGTTTTGTTCCCGACCATAAATCCAATTCGCCAGCCCGCCATGTTGTAGCTTTTCGAGAGCGTGAAAAACTCAACCGCCACATCACGGGCACCCGGTACCTGCATAATGGACGGCGCTTTCCAGCCATCATAAACGATATCGGCATAGGCGAGATCGTGTACCACCAGCACGTCGTAACGCTTAGCCAGTGCAACCACTTTCTCAAAAAATTCGAGTTCAACGCATTGTGCCGTTGGGTTAGACGGGAAGCCGAGGATCATCATTTTCGGCTTTGGATAGCTTTCACGAATCGCCCGTTCCAGCTCGTTAAAGAAGTCGACGCCTTCCACCAGCGGAACAGAACGAACCTGCGCGCCGGCAATCACCGCCCCATAAATATGAATAGGGTAGCTCGGGTTCGGCACCAGGACGGTATCGCCGTGATCCAGCGTCGCCAGCATCAGGTGGGCCAGCCCCTCTTTCGAGCCAATGGTCACGATCGCTTCACTTTCGGGATCGATATCCACCTGATAACGATCCTGATACCAGCGAGAGATCGCCCGACGTAACCGGGGAATACCGCGTGAGGTCGAGTACCCGTGGGTATCAGAACGCTGGGCAACGGTGCAGAGTTTCTCAACGATATGCGGCGGCGTTGGGCCGTCAGGGTTACCCATACTGAAATCGATAATGTCTTCGCCGCGCCGACGCGCAGCCATTTTCAGTTCAGCAGTGATGTTGAAAACATAAGGGGGGAGACGATCGATACGCGTAAAACGGCGTTCAGGACTGAATTCAGCCATAGATTCCTCAGAGTCACGTTAGCGCCCGGACCGTCCGAGCGACGCTGCCACCCGTGTGGCGTGCTTAGAAAATAACCTGAAGAAAAAGACGCTGTCGAGAGGGTGATGACAAAATAATATTTTGCGCTAAAACGGGAATACTATAGCAGTCAAAAGCGGAACTCTTTTCGCGAACAGGCAGTTTTAAGCGCTACGATTTAACACGTTGTTATCAGTATTGTTACCGTACTTTTTACCTCAAACGGAAACGCACCGCCTTTCAGTCAAAATCGAACAATCCCCTTTGGGAATTATGGTTTTTCCTCATTTGATAAATCTGACGGATAGCTGGTCATCAGGCCCCATGTTTTCTATCATAGATTTTTCCCGTTTTCCCAGGCCTGACCGTGCACGAAATCTTCAATATGCTCCTGGCGGTGTTCGACCGCGCGGCATTAATGCTGATCTGTCTCTTTTTCCTCATCCGCATTCGCTTGTTTCGCGAGCTTTTGCATAAATCAGCCCACTCGCCAAAAGAGCTGCTGGCCGTCACGTTTATCTTTTCGATGTTTGCCCTGTTCAGCACCTGGTCCGGCGTGCCGGTAGAAGGATCGCTGGTAAACGTGCGCATCATCGCCGTGATGTCAGGCGGGATCCTCTTTGGCCCCTGGGTCGGGATTATTACGGGCATTATCGCTGGGACCCACCGATACCTGATTGATATTGGCGGCGTGACGGCCGTCCCCTGCTTTATCACCAGCATTATTGCCGGGATACTCTCCGGTTGGATTAACCGCAAAATCCCGAAAAAGCAGCACTGGCGTGCGGGGATTATCGCAGGGATGATTTGCGAAACGCTGACCATGATTCTGGTCGTCGTCTGGGCGCCCACCGTTGCGCTGGGGCTGGATATCGTCTCGAAGATCGGGATTCCGATGATCCTCGGGAGCGTCTGTATCGGTTTTATCGTGCTGCTGGTGCAAAGCGTGGAAGGCGAAAAAGAGGCCAGCGCCGCGCGTCAGGCCAAGCTGGCGCTGGATATTGCCAACAAAACGCTGCCGCTTTTCCGACACGTTAACGCCGACTCTTTACGTCAGGTTTGCGATATCATCCGCCGGGACATTCATGCGGATGCGGTCGCTATCACCAATATTGACCACGTGCTGGCTTACGTTGGCGTCGGTGAGCACAACTACCGCGACAGCGACGATACCATCAGCCCGACCACCAGACAGGCAATTAATTACGGAAAAATCATCATTAAAAATAATGATGAAGCCCACCGAACGCCAGAGATCCACTCGATGCTGGTGATCCCGCTGTGGGAAAAAGGGGTCGTCACGGGGACGCTGAAAATTTACTACTGTCACGCGCACCAAATCACCTCCTCGCTTCAGGAAATGGCGATTGGCCTGTCGCAAATTATCTCTACCCAACTTGAAGTGTCGCGTGCGGAGCAGCTGCGCGAGATGGCAAATAAGGCAGAACTCCGTGCCCTGCAAAGCAAGATCAATCCCCATTTTCTGTTTAACGCGCTAAATGCGATCTCCTCCTCCATCCGTCTTAATCCGGACACCGCGCGGCAGCTGATTTTTAATCTGTCACGCTATCTGCGCTACAACATTGAGCTAAAAGACGACGAGCAGATCGACATCAAAAAAGAGCTGTATCAAATTAAGGATTACATCGCGATTGAGCAGGCACGCTTTGGCGATAAGCTCACGGTCATTTACGATATTGATGAGGAGGTCAACTGCGTGATCCCAAGCCTGTTGATCCAGCCGCTGGTGGAAAATGCCATTGTTCACGGTATTCAGCCGTGTAAAGGCAAAGGCGTGGTCACGATTAGCGTGACGGAAAGCGGTAACCGCGTGCGCATCGCCGTGCGCGATACCGGACACGGCATCGATCCGAAAGTCATCGAGCGCGTCGAGGCAAATGAAATGCCGGGCAACAAGATTGGGCTGCTGAACGTGCACCATCGGGTCAAGCTGCTGTTCGGTGACGGGCTGCACATTCACCGTCTTGAGCCGGGCACCGAGATTGCTTTTTATGTTCCGAATGAACGAACGCCCGTTAATGCCCCCATTTCCTTGTTGCCGTAGGCCGGAGTAACAGATGAAAGTCATCATTGTAGAAGATGAAATTCTGGCTCAGCAGGAGTTGAGCTGGCTTATCAAAACCCACAGCCAGATGGAGATTGTTGGCTGCTTTGAGGATGGTCTGGACGTGCTGAAATTTTTGCAGCATAACCGGGTCGACGCGATTTTTCTCGATATTAATATTCCGTCGCTGGACGGCGTCCTGCTGGCGCAAAATATCAATCAGTTCGCCCACAAGCCGTTTATTGTGTTTGTCACCGCGTGGAAAGAGCATGCCGTGGAAGCCTTCGAGCTCGAGGCGTTTGACTATATTCTCAAGCCTTACCAGGAATCGCGTATTATCAGCATGCTGCACAAGCTGGAAGCCGCATGGCAGCAGCAGACGCTGCCCGCCAGCACCAGCCCGGCAGCGCGGGAAAACGACACCATTAATTTGGTGAAAGACGAACGGATCATCGTCACGCCTGTCGACGATATTTACTATGCCGAAGCGCATGAAAAAATGACGTTTGTCTATACGCGGCGTGAATCCTACGTCATGGCGATGAACATCACCGAATTTTGCAATAAACTCCCGGCCGCCCGCTTCTTCCGCTGCCACCGTTCGTTCTGCGTCAACCTGAACAAGATCCGCGAAATCGAGCCCTGGTTTAATAACACCTATATTTTGCGTCTGAAGGATCTGGATTTTCAGGTGCCGGTAAGCCGCAGCAGGGTGAAAGAGTTCCGCCAGCTCATGCACCTGTAGTGCGTTCCCTCTCCCGCAGGAGAGGGGGACGGGCGTCAGAGGATCTGGCCAAGCACCTGGCGCAGATGCGCACCGGAGCCAAGCAAGCCTGGATTGTCGTGGACAATCAGGTAAACCGGAATGTCCTGCACGTAGCTCCTGAAGCGGCCTTTGTCTTCGAAGCCGCCGCGGAAGCCGGAGGCGGTAAAGAAATCGAGGAAGCGCGGCACGATCCCACCCGCAATATAGACCCCGCCAAAGGTGCCAAGATTCAACGCCAGGTTGCCGCCGAAACGCCCCATAATGACGCAGAACAGCGACAGCGCACGGCGACAGTCAGTACAGCTGTCGGCCAGCGCGCGTTCGGTCACGTCTTTAGGACGCAGATTTTCCGGCAGACGGCCATCTGATTTCACAATCGCCCGATACAGGTTCACCAGTCCCGGGCCAGAAAGCACGCGCTCGGCCGACACGTGACCAATCTCGGCGCGTAGCTCCTCAAGAATAATGCCCTCTTCTTCGCTGTTCGGCGCAAAATCCACGTGACCGCCCTCGCCCGGCAGGCTCACCCAGCGTTTGTCGACGTGAACCAGGTGCGCCACCCCCAGACCGGTGCCCGCGCCGTAAACGGCAATCGGTTTACCTTCAACCGGGGCCGTACCGCCGAACTGAATCAGATGCTCTTGCTTAAGCATCGGAATAGCCATGGAAACCGCGGTGAAGTCGTTAATGATTTCAAGGTGCGAGAAGCCGAGGTTCTTCTGCATTTCGGCAATTGAGAAGGCCCAGGTGTGGTTGGTCATCGCGACCCAGTCGCCGGTGATCGGACAGGCGATGGCGATACAACCGTCCTCAACGCTCACTTTATGCTCTTCCAGATAGACGCGTACCACCGCTTCCAGGCTTGGGTAATCCAGCCCTGAATAGGTTTTCGCCTGAGAAATTTCACCGCTGTTCACATCGCACAGGGCAAGGCGAGCGTTGGTGCCGCCCACATCACCTACCAAAGCATACTTTGTCATTCTTCTACTGCTCCGCTAAAGTCAGAATAAATCTTTGGGACACTGTAAATTCAAGGCGTGATAACAACAACGACCAGAAGGTGACTGCCCATGGATTATCGATCTTCGTCACATAATAACTTTACCGTTTCAGCACCTTTTGCACTATTGCCACAATGCTGATTGTGCAAAGTAACGTTAAGCCGTTTTGTACAAGGAAATCATCATGCTCCATCCGCGAGCCAGAACCATGCTGTTATTGGCCGTCCCGGCGCTGATTATTGGCGTGGCGTCGAGCCTGGTGCTCATCGTCGTCATGAAGGTGGCATCGGTGCTGCAATCGTTGTTGTGGTCTGCGCTACCGGTAAAGCTCGGCATCAGCATTGACTCGCCGGGTTGGATCATGATGATGCTGACTCTGACCGGGATTGCCGTAGGCCTGGTGATCCGCTATAGCCCGGGACACGCCGGGCCGGACCCGGCGCTGGAACCACTGATTGGCGCGCCCGTTTCGCCTTCTGCCCTGCCGGGGCTTATCATCGCGCTGATTATCGGCCTCGCCGGCGGCGTGAGCCTCGGGCCTGAACACCCCATTATGGCGGTCAACATCGCGCTGGCGGTCTTCCTGGGGGCGCGTCTTTTCCCGCGCGTTGGCGCGCTGGACTGGACGATTCTGGCCTCCGCCGGCACCATCGGGGCGCTGTTTGGCACGCCAGTAGCCGCCGCGCTTATCTTTTCTCAAACCCTGAGCAGGGACAATGACGTGCCGCTGTGGGACAAACTCTTCGCGCCGCTGATGGCCGCCGCTGCGGGGGCGCTCACCACCAGCCTGTTTTTCCATCCTCATTTTTCGCTGCCCATCCCCCACTACGGTCAGATGCAGCTCGCCGATATTTTCAGCGGTGCCGTCGTCGTCGCGATAGCCATTGCGCTGGGGATGGTCGCGGTATGGTGTCTTCCGCGCCTGCATCGCCTGATGCACAGGCTGAAGCATCCGGTGCTGATTCTGAGTATGGGCGGCTTTATTCTGGGCGTTTTAGGCGCCATCGGCGGGACGGTTACGCTGTTTAAGGGGCTGGACGAGATGCAGCAGCTGGCCTTCAGCCAGGTCTTTAGCGTTTCAGATTATCTGCTGTTCGCGCTGGTTAAACTGGCGGCGCTCGTGGTCGCTGCGGCCTGTGGTTTCCGGGGAGGTCGTATCTTCCCGGCGGTCTTTGTTGGGGTCGCGCTGGGGCTGATGCTGCATGAGCACGTCGACGCAGTCCCTGCGGCGATTACCGTCTCCTGCTCCATTCTGGGGCTGGTACTGGTGGTCACGCGCGATGCGTGGCTAAGCCTGTTTATGGCGGCCGTTGTCGTGCCGGATACCACGCTTCTGCCGCTGCTCTGTATCGTGATGTTGCCCGCCTGGCTCCTGCTGGCGGGCAAACCGATGCTGATGGCATGGCGAAACGACAGGTAATCAGGCGTTATTGCGCGCCTCCAGCGCTTTGGTCAGCGCGCTCAACAGCGGCGGAATATCGGCTTTCGGCAGCATCACCTCGATCAGCGACAGCCGCTCGTGGTGTGACACTTTATCCAGCACTTCCGCCAGCGCTTCCGCTTCGCTGACCTGCCAGCACTCTGCCTGAGGCGCCAGGCTCAGCGCCTGCGGGATCTGCGTCCAGTTCCAGAGGGCGATATCGTTATAGCGCTGCTCCGGCCCGTGGATAGCCCTCTCGACCGTGTACCCTTCGTTGTTAAGCACCAGAATAATCGGGCGCTGCTTGTCGCGCAGCATTGACCCCAGCTCCTGAATGGTCAGCTGCGCGGCGCCGTCGCCCGTCAGGACAATCACGCGTCGATCCGGACACGCCGTTTGCGCGCCAAAAGCCGCCGCCAGCGTGTAGCCAATCGAGCCCCACAGCGGCTGGACGATAAAGTTGACGTCTGCCGGTAAACGCAGATCGATAGCGCCAAAAGCAGATGTTCCCTGGTCAGCCAGAATGATATCGCCGGGACGAATAAACGCTTGCAGGGTACGCCAGAAGCTCTCCTGCGTCAGAGACCCTTCGATAGTGGGGAACGAAAAGCCGTTGTTATCTGATGACGTTCGCGTATCACGTACATGCGTTTTACATAAAGCCGTTAGCGTTTCAATCGCCTCCCTCATCGGGATGCCCGTAAACCAGACGTCACCGACGCGGGCAGCGTGGGGCTGAACCTCTATCGTCTGGGCTGGCGTCAGCTGATGGGTAAATCCGGCGGTGAGCGTATCGGTAAAACGCGTGCCAATGCACAGCACCGTATCGGCACCCTCGATCGCCTCTTTAACCTGTTCGGCGCTTGCCGACCCGCTATAGGTGCCGTAAAAGCCGCTCTGGCGTTCGTCAAAAATGCCCTTACCCATCAGCATCGTTGCGTGGGCCATTGGCACCTCTTTGACCCACTTCTGAACGGCGTCTCTCAGGCCGTGGCGCAGCACCAGGAAATCCGCTAGCAGCGCGGTGCGTTTGCTCATGGACAGACGCTTTTCGGCAGCCTCACGGAACGCCTGTAAACAGGCTGAATCAGCGGGTGCGGGATGCAAAGTGAGAGCGCTTACAGGGGGCGTAGCGGCTTTTTTCGCCACATCGGCAGGCAGCATCAGATAGCCCGGACGGCGCTCCCGCAACATGGTGGTAAGCACCCGGTCAATTTCATAGCAGGCGTTTTGTTCGGTGAGCACCGCCTGTGCGACGGTGATGGGTTCGCTCATATGATAGAAGTGGCGGAACTCGCCGTCGCCTAACGTATGGTGCAATAACTCTCCTCGTTGCTGTGCCGCCATACCCGGGGCCCCCACAATATGGAGCACGGGAACATGTTCGGCAAAGCTGCCCGCCACACCGTTCATGGCGCTTAATTCCCCAACGCCGAATGTCGTCAGCAGCGCGGCAAAGCCCTTACAGCGGGCATAGCCGTCAGCAGCGTAAGACGCGTTCAGTTCGTTGGCACAGCCCACCCAGCAGATGTCCGGGCTGTCTATCACATGGTCGAGAAATTGCAGGTTATAGTCGCCCGGCACGCCAAACAGATGATCGGCACCGCAATCTGTTAGTCGGTCCAGCAGGTAATCGGCGACGCAATAGGGGGTACGCATATTATAGGTGTCCTTCTGACGTTGACCTCACTCTGAGTATTAAATAAGCGTGAAGCCTGTCCAGAAATGGCGAGAAGTCGAGAATGGAAAGAATGCTTTACGAAAAAAGCTGAGCTATGCTCATTTTCTTCGGGTGAGTGTAAACGTATACACTGATTTTTCTTTTCAGCGCCAGAGGTCTCGCCAATGGGTTATCAACCTGACAAAAATCGTTATCAGACAATGCAATATCGCCGCTGTGGACAAAGCGGCCTCAAGCTTCCCGCCATCTCGCTGGGGCTGTGGCATAATTTTGGCGACGCGACGCTGCTCGAAAACAGCCGTCAACTTTTACAGCGCGCGTTCGATTTGGGTATTACGCATTTTGACCTTGCCAATAATTACGGCCCGCCTCCCGGGTCGGCCGAACGTAATTTTGGTCGCATTTTGCAGGAGGATTTCCTGCCCTGGCGCGATGAGCTGATTATCTCCACCAAAGCGGGCTACACCATGTGGGACGGGCCTTACGGCGACTGGGGCTCGCGTAAATACCTGATCGCCAGCCTGGATCAAAGCCTCAGGCGTATGGGGCTGGAGTACGTTGATATTTTCTATCACCATCGTCCCGATCCCCAAACGCCGCTGCGTGAAACCATGAAAGCGCTTGACCACGTGGTGCGTCAGGGCAAGGCGCTGTACATTGGTCTGTCCAACTACCCGGCAGAACTGGCACGACAGGCGATTGAAATACTCGAGGATCTGGGCACGCCGTGTCTCATCCACCAGCCGAAGTACTCCATGTTTGAACGTGCGCCTGAAGCGGGTTTGCTGGAGGTATTGCAGCAAAAAGGGGTGGGATGTATCCCCTTCTCTCCGCTGGCCGGTGGACAGTTGACCGATCGCTATCTGAACGGCATCCCGGCAGATTCTCGCGCGGCAAGCGGCAGTAAGTTCCTTAATCCGGAGCAAATCACCGACAATAAGCTGGAAAAAGTGCGTAAGCTGAACGCGCTGGCGCAAAGCCGGGGGCAAAAGCTGTCGCAAATGGCGCTGGCCTGGATACTGCGCCACGATGCGGTGACGTCAGTGCTCATCGGCGCAAGCAAAACCGGGCAAATTGATGATGCAGCAGGCATGCTTGAAAATTGTCATTTCTCCGCAGAAGAGCTGAAGACGATAGAAGCGATCCTGTCCAGTTCAGATTAACATTACTTTTAGCAAAAAGTGCTCTCCTTCATGATTTAGGAGTTGAGGCGATGAAACGAATGTTTACCAACTCGTAAAATTGCGTTAACAGGTCGCACAGCGGCCCCGATCGTGAAGGAGAAGAGTATGTTCAGGTCACTGATTCTTGCAGCGGTATTACTGGCTTCGGCCCCGCTGGTCGCCAACGCTGGCGAAATCACCCTGTTGCCATCGATAAAATTACAAATTGGCGATCGCGACAATTACGGTAACTACTGGGACGGCGGCGGCTGGCGCGACCGTGACTACTGGCACCGCCATTATGAGTGGCGTAAAAACCGCTGGTGGAAACACGATAACGGCTATCACCGTGGCTGGGATAAGCGTAAGGCCTACGAACGCGGCTACCGCGAAGGCTGGCACGATCGTGACGACCGTCGCGGCGGCAGAGGCCATGGTAAAGGCAGGGGCCACGGTCACGGCCATCATCATTAACAGCAAAAAGGAGCCTCACGGCTCCTTTTTCTTTTACAGCCCTGCCGCCGTGCCTATTAACAACCAGAGGTTTAACGCCACCACCACCACCACAATGGTCCAGCCGGCGCGTTTCACCCACGTTGAATTTACCAGATCGCCCATCAGCGATTTGTTGCTGGTGAAGATCAGCAGCGGCACCAGCGCCAGCGCAATACCGAAACTCAGCAGCACCTGACTCATCACCAGAATGCGTGTCGGATCCAGCCCCATCAGAATGACAATAAAGGAAGGCAGCATCGTTACCGAGCGGCGAACCCACAGAGGAATGTGGAAACGTACAAACCCCTGCATCACCACCTGCCCGGCCAGCGTTCCCACAACCGTAGACGAGAGACCCGCAGCAACCAGGCTTAAACCGAAAATAGTGGCCGCGGCATGGCTCAACAACGGCTCCAGCGTCAGGTAAGCCTGGTCGAGATCGGCAACCCCGGTATGCCCGTTAAAATGGAACGCGGCGGCGGCGGTCGCCATCATCGCCAGGTTCACAAATCCGGCAATGGTCATCGCGATCGCCACATCCCATTTCGAGGCGGAGTAACGCTCTTTGCTCGTTCCGCCGTGCAGATTCTGGGTTAAAGAAGAGTGCAGATAAATCACGTGCGGCATGATGGTCGCCCCCAGCACCCCGGCCGCGAGAAAAACGGCTTCAGAGGTGGGTAACGATGGGATCACCATCCCTTTCGTCAGCTGCACCAGATTCGGCTGGGAGAAAACCAGCTCAACGATATAGGCGGCAGCGACGAACAGCAGCAGGCCGCCGATGACTTTCTCCAGCGGTTTTTGTCCCCGCCGCTGGAGCATCAGAATAAGGAACGTGGCGATACCGGTCAGTACGGCGCCCTGTAGCAGGGAGACGCCCAGAATAAGCTTAAAGCCGATCGCCGCACCGATAAACTCGGCGAGATCGGTAGCCATGGCAATAATTTCCGCCTGGACCCAGTAAAACCATACCGCCGGACGCGGATAGTGATCGCGGATTTGCTCCGCCAGGTTTTTCCCGGTGGCAATACCCAGCTTCGCGGAAAGCATCTGAATCAGCATCGCCATCAGGTTGGCCCAAACCACAACCCACAGCAGCTTATAGCCGAAACTGGCCCCGGCCTGAATATTGGTCGCAAAATTACCCGGATCGATGTAGCCAATCGCGGCAATGAATGCCGGTCCCATTAATGCGAACCGCAGCTTGCGTGCCGCTCTGCCGCTGCTACTCTCTACGCGACTATTCGTCATTTCTGCCTCTGGAAATATAGCCTTTGCTATGTTTTATGCTATCAAAATGAGAATGATTATCAAGTTCATTTGTAATGGTTAACATGATTTCTCTGATAGTCAGGAACAATAGACAGGCAGGTGGAGCAAGGTCACAGAATGTGAAAATGCGCAGACATTTGTGAAGCGTAGCACACAAACTTAACTTTTCACTCATTTACCTAACATAACAAAAATGTATTGTTGATCACTATTTTTGAGACTCGTCACAGGATGTAACTATAGTGTGGGCTTGATCTCGTTTTCTTTGTGCTTGTTACATAGAATGTGCACGGAAATTAAACCTGCCTCATATTTGGAGCAAATATGGACCGCGTCCTTCATTTTGTCCTGGCACTCGTTGTCGTTACTGCACTCGCATTGCTGGTCAGCACAGACCGCAAAAATATTCGTATTCGCTATGTTGTCCAGCTGCTGGTCATTGAAGTTTTACTTGCGTGGTTCTTCCTGAACTCCAACGTAGGCCTCGGCTTCGTGAAAGGCTTCTCCGAAATGTTCGAAAAACTGCTCGGATTTGCCAACGAAGGGACAAACTTTGTCTTTGGCAACATGAACGATCAGGGTCTGGCCTTCTTCTTCCTGAAAGTGCTCTGCCCTATCGTCTTCATCTCTGCCCTGATCGGTATCCTCCAGCACATCCGTGTTCTGCCGGTGGTTATCCGTGCGATCGGCTTCCTGTTATCTAAAGTTAACGGCATGGGCAAGCTGGAGTCCTTCAACGCAGTCAGCTCGCTGATCCTCGGTCAGTCTGAGAACTTCATTGCGTATAAAGATATCCTCGGCAAGATGTCCCGCAACCGCATGTACACCATGGCGGCGACCGCAATGTCTACCGTTTCCATGTCTATCGTGGGCGCGTATATGACCATGCTGGAACCTAAATACGTGGTTGCAGCGCTGGTTCTGAACATGTTCAGCACCTTTATCGTCCTTTCGCTGATTAACCCGTACCGTGTGGATGCCAGCGAAGAGAACATTCAGATGTCAAACCTGCACGAGGGACAGAGCTTCTTCGAAATGCTGGGTGAATACATTCTGGCTGGTTTCAAGGTTGCGGTTATCGTTGCCGCGATGCTGATTGGCTTTATCGCGCTGATCGCTGCGCTGAACGCCCTGTTTGCGGCCGTACTGGGTATCTCCTTCCAGGGCATTCTGGGCTATATCTTCTACCCGGTTGCCTGGGTGATGGGTGTACCTGCTCATGAAGCGTTGCAGGTGGGCAGCATCATGGCAACGAAACTGGTATCCAACGAATTCGTGGCGATGATGGATCTCCAGAAGATTGCCAGCACGCTCTCCCCGCGCGCGGAAGGGATCCTGTCCGTCTTCCTGGTCTCCTTCGCGAACTTCTCTTCCATCGGTATCATCGCTGGCGCGATTAAAGGCCTGAACGAAGAGCAGGGTAACGTGGTGTCTCGCTTTGGCCTGAAGCTGGTTTACGGTTCAACGCTGGTGAGCGTCCTGTCTGCCTCTATCGCGGCACTGGTCCTGTAATTCATACCGCTGAACGAAAACCGGGAGCCATCGCTCCCGGTTTTTTTATGCTTCCAGCGCCGTCAGAGGCTGGGGTGTACCAATCAAATAGCCCTGCAAATAATCTACGCCAAATCGCAGCAACATTTCGCGTTGTTCAGCCGTTTCCACATATTCAGCCACCACACACAGCGATTTCGTTTTTGCCATGTTGCAAATGGACTGCACGATCATCGCATCCATGCTGTCGGTGCAGATATCTTTCACGAAGCTGCCATCAATCTTAATGATATCGGCCTCCAGCCGCTTCAGGCGCTCAAAGTTGGCATAGCCGGTACCAAAGTCGTCTATAGCAATACGGAAGCCGTAATCACGCAGCTGCTGGATATTTTTGATGCTGCTTCCCGAGTCAGAGAAAGCCTGTTCCTCGGTGATCTCAATGATGATATCTTGCGGCGCAATAGCGTAGCGTTCAAAAAGGGCAATAATCTCAGCCGCAATCTCATTTTGCATCAGCGTCAGCGGCATCAGATTGACGGAGAAGCGCGTTCCTGCACGTCCGGACGGATGGCTGCGCATCCACATCAGCAATTTTTCCAGTACGTTCAGGTCAAACCGGTGGCTCAGGTTGAACTGAGCAATCAGCGGAATAAAGCGATCAGGGGTGATGATCTCGCCATCGCTTTCCAGCCTGGAGAGGATTTCAAAATACCCTTCCCCGCGCGCGTTGTGGATTGGCTGGGCGTAAAGGTGAAGACCGCCGATATCAAGGGCGCGTTTTATGCGGGCCAGCATTAGCACCCTGTCCGTCGTCTGACCAGAGACATCATCCAGACTGTTGGTTAACGCCAGAACGTTATGCCCGCCACAGGATTGCTCGGACAGCCAGCTCAGCTGACCCAGCGTGTGGTGCAGGCTTTCCCCATCCGGCACTTCCCCCCAGGAGGCACCAAACTCAATGTCGAGCTCGGTCTTGTTCCAGGTGATCTTACGGCTGTTCAGTTGGTCAACCATATATTGCAGGCGCTCAGCCGTGCCCGGCCCCAGCAAAACCACCACCAGCTCGCTGCCCGGCAGCTGGAAGAGCTTCTCGTCTTTTTGCAATAGCGGTTGCAGCGACGCGGTGATCATCTTTTTACAGTGCACGCGCATGAGGATGCCGTAGTGACGACTCAGGAATTCCAGATTATCCAGGCGCAGGCAGCAGACTTTAGCCTCAGGATGGTGCTGAAGAAAAACTTCCAGCGCACGAATGTTAGGCAGACCGGTGAGCGGATCGGTAAGCGCCCTCTCCTGCCATCCCTGTTTCAGCCATTCACTTTTCTGGAAGATCCGTGACATGTAAAGCAGGCAGATGGCGAAAGAGATGAGCACCGACAGGATAAAGGAAAGTGAGTGACCCGATTCAACGCCATTGAGAAAATTATAATTGTAGGTCAACAGCATGAGCGCCGAAGCCGCCCAGAGCAAAGAGATGAGCGAATAGCTCAGACGACCAATCCCCAGGGTAAAAAGAATAAAAACGATTGGCATCAAATAACCAGCTATAAACTGTGACTCGAAAGGCGCGCACAAAATAGCGATCATCGAGACCAACAGCATCAGCCACACAACGATAAATAATGCTTTTTTGTGACAAAAGAGAGGCTTCACGCTTCGCCGCCAGAATGTTCGGGCATACCGGGGATTAATTATCATTCTTAACGGGTAATAGAACATCATGGTGAAAATCAGGGCGGCACAAATCAGGCTTTGAATATCGATAACGTTATAAATTGCAGAGCCTTCGCCGAAATAGGAGGAGATTGTCACCGGGAAATCAAATAAATATCCAGCCAGATACATCGATAATTTGATGCCTACAGGAACCATAAATCCGAGCCAGAAAATACGTATACCGATGTACTTATTCGGCATGCTGTGTCGCCAGCGCTTGCCCAGCATCAGGCGGATGACGCCACAGGCCGCAAAGACGGCAAACGTCTGACAAAGTAATAACACGCAAGATTGTAGCAATGCTAAATCAAAGTAATAAATGTTAGTAACACTAAAACTAATCAGTAAAGGAATGATTGCCCGTCGTCCAAATAACAACACGATGGCGAGCATAGCGCTTAAGGGCAACCACGCTAAATAAACATCATTTTCGTTGACGATAGCGCGCGGGGAGATATAACGGGAAAAGGGGATCGCAATCAGGCTTAGCGCCAGGGCAATCATAAATATTTTTACATTATTGTAAATTTTTCTATTCATTAATCCGTGTGATCTATTTAACCATCGTCTTATTGACCGGATGGATAATAGGTTTATTAATTGCACGAATCAAGTTCAGGTCTATTTATAGACTTGTTTATTGATTTGGATTGAGGTGATGTATAGAAAACGACATTGCTGGCAACAAAAAGAGTCTAAACATTTTACAAGATATAAAAAAACCCCCGTCTTGCGACGAGGGTTTAAATTTTGGTGGAGCTAAGCGGGATCGAACCGCTGACCTCTTGCATGCCATGCAAGCGCTCTCCCAGCTGAGCTATAGCCCCACATGTTACTTTACCTACCGCACTCTGTTGGGTTCAGAGTTTGGTGGAGCTAAGCGGGA
>NZ_JADBQL010000016.1:256389-259164 GCF_014895905.1 Enterobacter cloacae complex sp. P15RS
GGGATCGAACCGCTGACCTCCTGCATGCCATGCAGGCGCTCTCCCAGCTGAGCTATAGCCCCATCGTAAAGCTGTCATGTTGACGGGCGGCATAATATGAATTCCGCCGCAACGTGTCAACGGCAAATTCAGCCTCCGCCTTTCAACCGTCGAAAAATCATGCAAATGAATCACTTTGCGAGCCTGCTCGCAGCCAGGAGTTAAGCTTGTCACGTTTTCACGTAAAACGGTGCTATAAAATGAACCACTAATTAACCCCACAGATATTCAGGAAATTGTATGATCAAGGAACGAATGACGCCAGAAGAGTTAGCCCTGCTGACTGGCTATAGCCGACAGACCATCAATAAATGGGTACGTAAAGAGGGTTGGATTACATCGCCAAAACCAGGCGTTCAGGGTGGCAAGGCGCGTCTGGTACACGTCAATGAAAAAGTGCGCGACTTTATTCGCAGCGCACGCAGGGTGACAGAGTCGCCGGAAATGCCAGATAAGGCGTACCACGACGGTTCACTTCACGCCCTGCTCATGACGCTGGCGAATGAAATGACGCCGGATGAGCAAAAGCAGATGACATCGCTGTTACTGCGGGAAGGGATTACCGGATTGTTACAACGCTTAGGGATTCGCGACCAACGCTAATATGAAAAGATTACGCAGCAAAATGACCACGGAAGAGCTGGCGGACAGTCTGGGCGTAGCCCGACAGACCGTTAATCGCTGGATACGACAAAAAGGATGGAAAACGGAGGGGATTAATGGTGTTAAAGGCGGAAGAGCGCGGGTGATATGCATTGATGCGCACGTGAAGGAGCACATCATAAGCCTTCCCGCCATACGTAACCGTCAGGCTGTTTACCACGTTGCGGAAAGCCCTTCCCTCTATGGCGTAGCGACCTCACCCAGCCTGCTTCCACAAATCATCGACTCGCTGGAAAACATGACGGCAGTGGAACAGGAACGTTTGCGCGCACTGCTCGCGCGTGAGGGTTTGCAGGGTTTTCTTACGCGTCTTGGTATTGCTGAATAACAGGCAAAAAAAACGGCAGGTCACCCTGCCGTTATGTGTATTACGCGGGCATTACTGCTGGCTTTCGCGCTCAGCGATAAAGCCCAGCGCCTTGTTGATGCGCGCAACGCTACGCGATTTACCAATTGCATGTACGGTCACGTCCAGCGCCGGAGACTGGCCTGCCCCCGTTACCGCAACGCGCAGCGGCATACCGACTTTACCCATGCCAATTTCCAGCTCATCAGCAGTAGCCTGAATCGCGTGGTGCACATTTTCCGCTGTCCATTCGGTAATGGCTTCGAGCTTGTCTCGCACCACTTCCAGCGGCTGACGCGCAACCGGACGCAGGTGTTTCTTGGCTGCGTCCGCGTCGAACGCGTCAAACTCTTCATAGAAATAGCGGCAGCTTTCGGCAATCTCTTTCAGCGTTTTGCAACGCTCGCCAAGCAGTTTCACCAGATCCGCCAGTTCCGGGCCAGTACGGGTATCGATGTTTGCCTGCTCAATGTGCCATTGCAGATAAGTCGCCACATATTCTGGCTGCATGGTATTGATGTAGTGATGGTTCAGCCACAGCAGCTTATCGGTGTTGAACGCGCTGGCGGATTTGCTCACCGAGTTCAGAGAGAACAGGTTGATCATCTCTTCGCGGCTGAAGATCTCCTGGTCGCCATGGGCCCAGCCCAGACGCACCAGGTAATTCAGCAGCGCTTCCGGCAGATAGCCGTCATCACGGTACTGCATTACGCTCACCGCGCCGTGGCGTTTGGACAGTTTTTTGCCGTCGTCACCGTTGATCATCGATACGTGCGCGTACACCGGTACCGGCGCGTTCAGCGCTTTCAGGATGTTGATCTGACGCGGGGTGTTATTGATATGGTCTTCACCACGGATCACGTGCGTGATTTCCATATCCCAGTCGTCCACCACTACGCAGAAGTTATAGGTTGGCGATCCGTCAGTACGACGAATAATCAGATCATCCAGCTCCTGGTTGCTGAATTCGATCGGGCCGCGGATCTGGTCATCAAAGATAACAGAGCCTTCCTGCGGGTTAGCAAAACGCACAACGCACGGCTCATCGGCAGCATGCTCGCTGTGGTCGTGACGGCAACGACCGTCATAACGCGGTTTTTCGCCTTTTGCCATTTGCTCTTCGCGCAGTGCATCCAGACGCTCTCTGGAGCAGTAGCACTTATAGGCCGTGCCCGCGACCAGCATCTCGTCAATGACGTCGTTATAGCGGTCAAAACGTTTGGTCTGGAAGTACGGGCCTTCGTCCCACTCCAGATTCAGCCAGTTCATCCCATCCATAATGGCTTCAATTGCTTCCGGCGTTGAGCGCTCAAGATCGGTGTCTTCAATACGCAGCACAAACTCACCTTTGTTGTGGCGTGCGAAAAGCCAGGAATAGAGAGCGGTACGTGCACCACCGACATGCAGATAGCCTGTCGGGCTCGGCGCGAAGCGAGTTTTGATTTTCATGAAATGGCCTTACGTTATAAAGA
The DNA here is from genome assembly GCF_014895905.1 of Enterobacter cloacae complex sp. P15RS. Lineage (NCBI taxonomy): Bacteria > Pseudomonadati > Pseudomonadota > Gammaproteobacteria > Enterobacterales > Enterobacteriaceae > Enterobacter > Enterobacter cloacae complex sp. P15RS. Next base: position 258,910 of record NZ_JADBQL010000016.1, read on the forward strand.
TGCCGGTAATCGGCAAATCCTGGGAAGAAAACAATGGGCAATATTCTATCACTGTGGGCCGATTCCTCAATGTCGATCACTTTATCCGGTTCGAGATTGCTGTTTTTGTTTAGAAATCATGCGCCACAGTCCGTTTTGCGATCGTTTTGACTAATTTTACGACGAACGAATAAAAACTTTAGAAAATGCGTTGACTCATTTTCAACTCTCCCTATAATGCGACTCCACACAGCGGGGGTGATTAGCTCAGTTGGT